>CAIPUP010000302.1 GCA_903868285.1 uncultured beta proteobacterium | reverse complement strand
GTGCCGCTGTACGACTTCATGGAGTTCTCGAAGCTGATGGGCTTCGAGGACGTATGGGCGTTTGACAAGCGTTACGCCGAAGACTGATTGCCCGCTGTTGATACCACGCCGCCATCTGCTGTGAGGGCTTGTGCATGAGCAGTGACTACCTGCAATTGCCGGCCGATCTGCCGCGGCCACAGGATGACGGCGCAGCAGACCATTTACCCGGAACGCGTTTGCCTGCGCTGGCGCTGCCAGCCACCGATGGTCGCCTGATCGATTTGTCGCAACTGCCCGGTCTGGTGGTGGTGTATGCCTACCCGATGACGGGTCGTCCCGGCGTGGCCCTGCCCGAAGGTTGGGATGCCATGCCGGGTGCGCGTGGCTGCACGCCGCAGAGTTGCGCCTATCGTGATCACTATCAGCAGTTCATCGATGTTGGCGTAAGCCTGTTCGGCCTTAGCGTGCAGGACAGCGGCTATCAGCAAGAACTGGTGCAGCGCTTGCACCTGCCGTTTGCCGTGCTCAGCGATAACGCCCTGGCATTGGCCACGGCCTTGCGGCTGCCGACGTTTGAAATCGCAGGGATGCGGCTGTTGCGGCGTCTGACCTGGATCGCCGAACATGGCGTGATCCAGGCGGTGCACTATCCCGTTTTTCCCAGCGATGCCGATGCGGCCTGGGTGCTGGACTACCTGCGCGCGCGCAATGCCAGCGCGAAATCCAGCACCGCCGAGGCATAGAAGCTGGAGCGGTTGTAGCGGGTAATCACCCAGAAGTTGTGCAGCCCGATGCGATAGGCCGGATCGGCGTCGCTCGAGCGCAGCTCGATCAGGATGCCCAGGCGTGCCGGGTCGAGTGTGGGATCGGGTTGTGGCAGCGCCTCGCCGCCCAGCGGCGCGATGCGTGCGCCGGCGGCAGCCAGCGTGGCCAGCGATTGCACCGGTTTGACCGTGCCATCGATCAGCGTGCGCCAGGCCTCGCCCTGCAGTTGCGCATCGAAGGCAATCGGGGCATCGCGTTCCCAGCCATGACTGGCCAGAAAATTCGCCACGCTGCCGATGGCATCGGCATGACTGGCGCGCAGATCGGCACGGCCATCACCATCGAAATCAATCCCCCAGCGACGCCAGCTGCCGGGCATGAACTGCGGAATGCCAAATGCGCCGGCATAGGAGCCGCGCACAGTCAGCGCATCCAGTTGCTGATCGCGCGCAAACACCAGAAAGCTGGCCAGCTCGTCACGAAAGAATTCGGCCCGCGGCAGCGAACCCGGTGGCATGCCGTTGGCCGAGCCGAGGGCCATGGTGGCCAGGGCGTCGATGACACGCCAGTTACCGGTGTTGCGGCCATAGATGGTTTCGACGCCAAGAATGGCGGCGATCACTTCTTCCGGGACACCGTACTGGCTGCGCGCGCGCGCCAGTACTTCCCGATGTCGTTGCAGATATTGGTCGCCGGCAGACAGGCGCGCTTCATTCAGAAACGCCGCGCGATAGCTGCGCCAGGAGCGCATCGGCGCCTGCGCCGGCGGGGTCATGGCATCGATCACCGCCGGCAGTTGCCGCACCTGCCGGAACAGGTTTTGCAGCATGGCGCGATCGAAGGCCTGCTGCGTGACCATCTCGTCGATGAAGCGCTCCAGGGTGACCGGGTCGATGGCCTTGCCTGTGCCTGGCGCAGGTACAGGTACAGGCGCGCGAGTCTTTGAAGCGCCCTTGTGCTTGTGGGCTGCGCTGTGTTTTTTATTCACCGCTTGCGCGGTGGACGGTGTTGGGGGCTGCGCCTGTAGCGGTAGACCATGCAGCAGCAACAACATGGCTGACAGCAATGTGCACAGCAGTGTGTTCGGTCGCGGCAGGAAAATAAACGGCAGTCGGGAGGGCATCGGAAACCTGGGGTGCCGGTCAAACCGGCAGCAAGAAAAAGCGCAGGCCGCAGGGTATCAGGCTCAGCGCGCTGTGCGCGTCGCTGCTGGGGTAGTGACGTTGCGCCCGGCGAGAAATTGCCTCAGTTGCACCTGCCAGGCCTGCAGCTGTTGCCGCTGCAGGATGGGCTCGGCGGGTGCGCCATAGCGCAGTTGCAGATAGCCCTGCACGATGCGATCGATCGCCGCGGCATGCTGTGGCAGCGCCAGCGCCGCACGCTGCCCGAACGAGGCTGCACCTTCGCTCGCCGCGATGTGCAGCTGCTGTGCTGCCAGTCGACGCAGAAAGCCTTGCCAGCCGCGTTGCAAGGCCTGTTGCGTGTGATGCGACTGCCATGATGTGTGACGCAGTATCCAGCGTGGCCAGTGTGCCTTGGCCGTGTGCCAGAGTCGCGACGGCCGCAGCGCATCCAGCACACCCAGCACACCCAGCAGGCTCAGGGCGATCAGCGCCAGCACCGCAGCAACGCTCCAGAACAGCAACAGCGCTAGCTCACGCCAGTGCCCACCGGCCAGCCCTAGACGCCCCAGCAGGGCCTGTTGCTGCTCTGCTGAAAACGCTATAACTCTTTGATTCCATTGATTATTTATTGCGTCCCAGCGGTGCCTTACGGTGCTGGTCCAACTCCATGCCGGACGCATCAGCAGCGGTAATGCAGCCGGTTCCGGGACGGCCGCGACGATGCCCTCATCGATGCGCAGTGGTGCAGCGATGGCGGTGGGGTCGATGCGCACCCAGCCGCGCTGGCCCAGCCAGACCTCGGTCCAGGCATGCGCATCGGCCTGACGCAGCACCAGCGTGCCATCGACCGGATTGCGCTCGCCACCCTGGTAGCCGGTGACGATGCGCGCCGGGATGCCGGCGGCACGCATCAGAAAGGCAAAGCTGGAGGCGAAGTGTTCGCAAAAGCCCTGGCGGGTGGCAAACAGAAATTCGTCCACGCTGTGCTCGCCCAGCAGCGGTGGCTCGAGGGTGTAGCGGTAGTTGCCCTGGCGCAGCAAGGCGAGCGCCGCCTGCACCAGGGCGGCATCGTCGGCGTGGTCTGCGCGCCACTGCGCCGCCAGGGCACGTGCCTGCGGATTGAGGCGGGCGATTGCACTGGGCAGGCTGCTGGCCATGCGCAACTCCATGCTCGAGGCACCTGCCAGCAGTGGCGGTTGCTGTGGCGGCGGCGCGTCCATGACATAGCGCAGTCGGCTGTGTACCGGTTGCGACCACAGCAACTGATAGTCGTTGCGCAGGCTGGCGCTCTCGGGCGGGTGCAGCGGCGCATCGAGGGCGAACAGCCAGTACTGCTGGTGCGGCTCGAGCGTGATGACGTAGCGTGGCGTTGGGGGCGACGTCGGGGGCGGCGTCAGGGGTGTCGTCGATGGCGGCGTCGAAGTTCGTTCCGGCGTCTGTGCCGCGGACGGCACGCCACGCCAGGTGCGGCCATCGAAGTCGCTGAATACCGGACCGCGCCAGTAGCGCTGTGCCGGTGCGGGCAGACCGTCGGCGCTGCCCGCGACATTTTGGCCGGTGTCGAATTGCACCCGGAAGGCAATGGCATCCGAGCGCGACAGACGGCTGATGGCGCCCGGGCTCATGCTGTCGGATAAGCCGGTGACACCGCTGAAGGCGTCTTGCGGCAAACCCCAGAGCGGGCCCGGCAGGCGCGGAAACAGCAGGAACAGCAGCAGCACCAGTGGCACCGCCTGCAGCAGTAGCAGCGCGGCCGTGCGCAGTTCGCTGGTGAAGCGGCGCTGTCCCGGTTGCAGTCCGATCAGGCTGGCGCTGATGACCAGCACCGTCAGCAGCATCAGCGCAGCGGTAGGCAGCGATTGCGAATAGAAAAAATTGGTCAGCGCCAGAAAATACGCCAGCAGCACCAGCACCCAGGCATCGCGCAGTTGCCGCAGCTCCAGCAGCTTGAGTGTCATCAGCAGCGCCAGCAGACTGACCCCGGCATCGCGTCCGAACAAGCTGTGATGCGTCAGCCAGATGCCGGTGCTGCCAAGCGCGGCCAGCAGTAGTAGCAGGGCGCGTGGTGGCAGGGGGCGGCATTGCAGCAGCAGCGCGCCATAGCCCAGACAGGCCAGCGCCACCCAGGCGCCAATCCACCACGGCATGTGTAACAGGTGCGGTGCTACCGCCAGGCTCAGGCCCAGCAGCAGGGGCAGCAGCTGTCGTGGCTGCAACGCCGGGTCGGGCTTCCTGGAGGCCATGGAGGTCATGGCGGTGCCAGCGGTGACAGCGGTGCCAGCGGTGACAGCGGTCATGCTGGTGACGGCGCCTGGGGTTGATACAGCGCCAGGGCCTGCAGGCAGGCAGCGCGATGCGCTGCACCGTGATCGGGGTCGATGCTGCGTCCGGGCAGGCGCAGGCCATAGTCTGTTGCGGGCTGGCCACCCGTGCTGATGCCAGCGCGCTCGGCCTGCAGCACCCGCGCGCACAGTTGCGACAGTCGTGCCTCGGTGTCCAGGTGCGCCGGCAGCGCATGCCAGTCCAGCCAGATGGCGGCACTGCGCGCGGCACCGGCAGTCGCGCTGAACTGCTTGCTGTGCAGGCTGTCATCGCGCGCCAGTTGCTTCCATGCCAGCTGCGCCATGGCGTCACCGCTGCGAAACGGACGCAGCCCGGTGAAGTCCTCCATGCCGCTGCCGTAGCTGGCGGCTACTGCACGCTGGTTGTGCTGTTCGGTGGCGGCACACTCGGCGTGTTGCCATGGCAGCAATTGCATTGCCGGCGCCGGATACACCAGCACCTGCATCGCTGGTCGCAGGTAGCTCCAGGCGCGCAGCAGACCCAGCGGGTAGCGCGTTTCCAGTACCACCTGCGGCAAAGCCAGCCAGCCGCGTTGCCGTGTTGCCACCGGCAGTTGCAGCATGTGCCGGGATTGGGCGGCAATGGCAAAGCTGATGCTGTCGCCCGGTTGAATGCCGTCGCCGGGGCGCAAGCCGTCTGCCTGGTGGCGGACATCGCAGCGCGCTTGCAGCGCATGACGGTGCAGCGTGCTGCGGTTGTCCAGCCGCAGTTCGAACAGCGCGCTGTCACCCGCGAACACCGCCGACACCGTGCCGGCCGACACCTGCAGTTGCGCCAGATTGCGAAAGGTATGCAGGATGCACACCAGTCCCATGCCACCGAGCAGAAACACCAGCAGATAGCCCAGCGACAGGTTGTAGTTGATCGCGCCGATCAGCATCACCAGCAGGGCCAGCGCAAAGCCCAGGCCCTGGCGTGTCGGCAGG
>CAIPUP010000301.1 GCA_903868285.1 uncultured beta proteobacterium | reverse complement strand
ATCCATCGCACCAGTTGTACTGACTGCCAGCCCTTTGCGCCCGATACGCAAATCGGCCAAGCTGGCCGATGTCTGCTACGACATTCGCGGCCCGGTGATGGCACGCGCCAAGCAAATGGAGGAGGAGGGCCAGAGCGTCCTCAAGCTCAACATCGGCAACTTGGCGCCGTTTGGCTTTGCTGCACCGGATGAAGTCTGCCAGGACGTCATTGCCAATTTGTCGACGGCCTCTGGCTACTCCGATTCGCGCGGGCTGTTTGCAGCCCGCAAGGCCATCATGCATTACACCCAGGAGAAGAATATCCGCGGCGTGGGCATGGATGACATTTTCATTGGCAATGGTGTGTCGGAACTGATCGTAATGTCGATGCAGGGTCTGCTCGACAACGGCGACGAAGTGCTGGTGCCGGCGCCCGACTATCCGCTGTGGACGGCGGGGGTCAGTCTGGCTGGTGGCACGCCACGTCACTACCTGTGCGATGAAGGTGCCGGCTGGCTGCCGGACCTGGACGATATCCGCAGCAAGATCACCGAACGTACCCGTGCCCTGGTGGTGATCAATCCCAATAATCCGACCGGTGCGGTGTATCCGGACGAGTTGCTGCGTGAGCTGGTGGAGATCGCGCGCCAGCATCAGCTGATCGTGTTTGCCGACGAGATTTACGACAAGACCTTGTATGACGGGGTCACTCATACCGCCATTGCCTCGCTGGCCGAGGACGTGCTGTTCGTCAGTTTCAATGGGCTGTCCAAGAACTACCGCGCCTGCGGCTATCGCAGTGGCTGGATGGTGATCTCCGGCGACAAGCGCCACGCGCAGGATTACATCGAGGGTCTGGTGATGCTGGCCTCGATGCGCTTGTGTGCCAATGTGCCGGGGCAGCTGGCGATCCAGACTGCGCTGGGCGGCTATCAGAGCATCAAGGATCTGGTGGCGCCGACGGGCCGCCTATGTCGTCAGCGCGATCTGGCGCATGCGCTGCTCACGCAGATTCCGGGGGTGAGCTGCGTCAAGCCCAAGGCCGCTCTATACATGTTTCCGCGCCTGGACAGCAAGCGCTATCCCATCGCCGACGATCAACAGTTCGCACTCGAGCTGCTTGAGACCGAGAAAGTGCTGGTGGTGCAGGGCAGTGGCTTCAACTGGCCGCATCCGGACCATTTCCGCTTGGTGTTCCTTCCCAACAGCGACGATCTGACCGAGGCCATCGGTCGCATTGCACGCTTTCTGGATGGCTATCAGCGACGTCATCAAGTCTAATCGTGGCGTTGCAAGGAATCGAATCTCCTATCCGGCGCTGCCTGCAGCGGCGCCGCCTCAATCAGAAAGAACGACAGTCATGAAACCGCTACAAGTAGGCTTGCTCGGCATTGGTACGGTTGGCAGTGGCACCTGGAATGTGCTGTCACGCAATCAGGAAGAAATCACCCGTCGCGCCGGTCGTGGCATTGAAATCGCCGTGGTGGCAGACAAGGACGAGGCGCGTGCCCGTCAGGTGGTGGGTGACAAGGCCCGCATCAGTGCCGATGCCTTCGCCGTGGTGCGTGATCCGTCCATCGACATCGTGGTCGAGCTGATCGGTGGCTACAGCGTGGCCAAGGATCTGGTGCTGGCGGCGATCGAATCCGGCAAGCATGTGGTGACCGCCAACAAGGCCTTGCTGGCCACCCATGGCACCGAGATTTTCGCTGCGGCACAACGCAAGGGCGTGATGGTCGGCTTCGAGGCGGCGGTGGCCGGTGGCATTCCCATCATCAAGGCGCTGCGCGAGGGACTGACGGCCAATCGTATCGAGTGGATCGCCGGCATCATCAACGGCACCTCCAACTTCATTCTGTCGGAGATGCGTGCCAAGGGCCTGGCCTTCGATGCAGTGCTCAAGCAAGCGCAGGCGCTGGGCTTTGCAGAGGCCGACCCGACCTTTGATATCGAGGGCGTGGATGCCGCGCACAAGCTCACCATCCTGTCGGCGATTGCCTTTGGCATACCGATGCAGTTCGATAAATGCTATCGCGAGGGTATCTCTGCGCTGACCCGTGAAGATATCCAGTACGCCGAGGAACTGGGCTATCGCATCAAGCTGCTGGGTATCACCCGGCGCGCCGAGGTCGATGGCAAGGCCGGTATCGAATTGCGCGTGCATCCGACGCTGATTCCGGCCAGCCGCCTGATTGCCAATGTCGAAGGGGTCATGAACGCGGTGCTGGTCAAGGGCGATGCGGTCGGTGCCACGCTGTATTACGGTGCCGGTGCCGGCGCCGAGCCGACTGCCAGCGCAGTGGTGGCCGATCTGGTCGACATCACCCGCATGCACACCGCCGATCCCGAAAACCGGGTGCCCCATCTGGCGTTCCAACCCGATCGCATGGCCGCAACACCGATACTGGCGATGGAGGATGTCACCACCTCGTACTACCTGCGTATGCGGGTACAGGATCGTCCCGGCGTGCTGGCCGACATCACCCGCATTTTGGCCGATGGCACGATCTCGATCGATGCCATGGTGCAAAAAGAACCGGCCGAAGGCGAAGAGCTGGTCGACATCATTCTGCTCACGCATGAAACACGCGAGCGCAACATCAACGCCGCCATGGCCAAGATCGAAGCGCTGCCAGTGGTGAGCGGTCGCATCACGCGTATTCGCCTGGAACAACTCGGACGGCAATGAGCATGGCAATGAGCATGGCAACGGGCATTGCATCCGGGATGCGTTACGTCTCCACGCGCGGCGGCTGTCCGGCGCGCCGCTTTACTGAAATCCTGCTCGAAGGTCTGGCCCCGGACGGTGGCCTGTATGTGCCGGAGTCTGTGCCGCGCCTGAGCGCCGCCGAACTGGCAGCGATGCGCGGCATGAACTATCGCGAACTGGCGTTTGCCGTGCTGTCGCGCTTTGCCGATGATCTGCCGCCCGAAGTGTTGCGTTCGCTGATTGATCGCACTTACACCGCGAAAGTGTTTGGCAGCGAGGATATTGCGCCACTGCGTACCCTGGAGCCCGGGCTGCATGTGCTGGGCTTGTCCAACGGGCCGACGCTGGCGTTCAAGGACATGGCGATGCAGTTGCTGGGCAACCTGTTCGAGCATGTACTGGCGAGTGAGGGCCGGCAGCTGAACATTCTTGGGGCCACTTCGGGTGACACCGGCTCGGCGGCGGAATACGCCATGCGCGGCAAGCGTGGCATACGCGTGTTCATGCTCTCGCCGTGGCAGCGCATGAGCCCGTTCCAGGCCGGCCAGATGTACAGCCTGCAGGATGAGAATATTTTCAATCTGGCCGTGCGCGGCGTGTTCGATGACTGCCAGGACATCGTCAAGGCGGTCAGCAACGATGCCGCATTCAAGGCCGCGCATCACATTGGATCGGTCAACTCCATCAACTGGGCGCGGGTTGCGGCGCAGGTGGTGTATTACTTCAAAGGCTATTTCGCGGTGTCCAGCGAAGGCCAGGAGGTGTCCTTTGCCGTGCCCTCGGGCAATTTCGGAAACATCTATGCCGGGCACATCGCGCGCAGCATGGGTTTGCCCATCCGCAAACTGATACTCGCCACCAATGAAAACAATGTGCTGGACGAATTCTTCCGCACCGGTGTCTATCGCGTGCGCAAGGATGCCGAGGTGTTCGCCACCTCCAGTCCGTCCATGGATATTTCCAAGGCTTCGAATTTCGAACGCTATGCCTGGGACTTGCTCGGACGCGATCCGGCGCGGGTGCGCGAGCTCTGGAGCAAGGTCGATGCCGGCGGTGCCTTCGATCTTTCCAGCTCAGCCTATTTCAAGGCCATTCCGGCCACCGGTTTTGTCTCCGACTTCAGCACCCATGCGGATCGTCTGGCGACCATCCGCCGTGTGTGGCAGGACTACGCTGTGATGGTCGACACCCATACCGCCGATGGCATCAAGGTGGGCTTGCAATACCGCGAGGCCAATGTGCCCCTGGTCTGTCTGGAAACCGCGCAGCCGGTAAAGTTTGCCGCCACCATTCAGGAGGCACTCGGGCGCGATCCACTGCGGCCGGCCGGTTTTGAAAATCTCGAAGCCCTGCCGCAGCGGGTGGAAGTGATGGATGTTGATGTCGAGGCCGTGAAGCGCTACATCCATGCTCATACCGGCAACCCCAATCAAGCCCGCTAAACAGGATCGGTCCAGTTATGTCTTCCCAGCACGATGATGATGCAGCGCGTCCGGACGATGAGCCCGAGGGCATGCTCTCGACCGAGCGCAACGTACTTGGCGGGCCGCTGCATTCCTGTAGCTTTGCCCCGCTGACCGGCTATTTTCGCGACGGTAGTTGCGCCACGAACGATAGCGAGGGCGTGGCGCATCTGGTGTGCATACGCGCCACCGACGAGTTCCTCGAGTTCAGCCGCCAGCGTGGAAACGATCTCTCCACGCCGCGCCCGGAGATGCGCTTTCGCGGCGTGCAGCCGGGCGAGCGCTGGTGTCTGCATGTACTGCGCTTTGTCGAGGCCCTCAAGGCCGGCATGGCGCCGGATGTGGTGCT
>CAIPUP010000300.1 GCA_903868285.1 uncultured beta proteobacterium | reverse complement strand
CGAGTTTTCCCCACCATAGGATAGGTCCTCGGGTGTCCGTTTCGGCGCTTTGTTTTAATAATGGAAAAACTCTAGCTAAGGTGCTTTTCCCGGAGCTATTTCTTCCTACTAATATTGTTATTGGTTTGAGCTTAATTTCGCCCGAGTCTTTGATACATCGTAAATTTTGTATTCGGAACGACTCGATGGAAATCATGGTTGAGTCTTTCAAGACGGATATTGAATCGACGGTGTGGCAGTCGGTGTCAAGGGCGATTTATTATTGAAGTTTTGATTTTTTTGTTGGCGCTGGTTACTGTTGAAGCTGCTGGCTAATTTTTTCTATGCATACGGGCTAGGCTTCAAACTACAAAATATTGTAGCTTTGTTCGCTTGTCCTCCGCAACTCCATCTCACCCCTCGCGGTATCATCTGGACTTAGCTAAAAGCCCCGCGCATTTCCCTGTTTCAAGCTCAAGCGGGCCCGCACACGCCGACATGGCTCTAATTTTTGCGTTGGCAATACATGCAGTCATGCAACGAAGTCATGACGCGCATTCCTTGAATCAGCCAGCGTGCCGGCCTCGCAGGTTCACAGTTCAGTTGCATCACAGGACGTCATTCCCCATGAAAGCTGCACGATTCGAATACGAGCGCGCCGACAGCATCGAGCAGGCCTGTGCCCTGCTCGCGCAGTTCGGTGGCGATGCCAAATTGATCGCGGGTGGTCAGAGCCTGGTGCCGATGATGGCCATGCGTCTGGTGCGGCCGGCGGTGCTGATCGATATCAATTACATTCCGGCGCTCAAGGGCGTGCGTATCGAGGCTGACCATGTGGCGTTCGGTGCCTGCCTGTTGCAGCGTCATGCCACCGAACATGCCGCGCTGTTGTCGGCGCTGCCCTTGCTGGGTCAGGCCATGGCCTGGGTCGGGCATGTGCAAACGCGCAATCGCGGCACGCTGGGCGGCAGCATCGCGCATGCCGATCCGTGTGCCGAGTTGCCGACTGTGGCGCAGATGCTCGATGCCGTGATGCGGGTGCGCGACAGCAACGGCGAGCACGACATGCCGGCGGCGCAGTTCTTCGATGGCCCGATGGCCAATGGCATGTCGCCGGAGCAGATGCTGGTGGAGGTGCGGCTGCCGCGCTGGCTGGGCGGTCGTGTCGGAAGTGCCTTCGAGGAGGTGAGCATCCGCCATGGCGACTACGCCATCGTTGCGGCGGCGGCGCAGATCGAACTGGCGGCCGATGGCCGTTGCACCCGTGCCGCGATCGGCATTGGTGGCGCGGGTGCGGTGCCCTTGAGCATGCGCAGTGAAGCCGCGGCGCTGGTGGGCAGCAAGCTCGATGATGCCGCCATCGATGCCACCGCCGAGGCGGTGTCGCGCGGGGTGGAGCCGGGTGCCGATCTGCATGCCAGCGTGGAATACCGGCGCCATCTGGCGCGGGTGCTGACGGCGCGGGTGTTGCGCCAGTCGCGTGATCACGCCGAAGGTAAGAACAACGGTCAGAACAACGGCAACAACAATGGTCAATCCGGTGGCACGTCCCCGGCGCAACACAGAAAGGTCGCATGATGAGCGAGCAGGTGCTTCCCGAAAAGCGTTACAGCGTGAGCGTCGAGGTCAATGGCGTGCAGCGCACCGCCAGTGTCACGGCGCGGCGTTCGCTGGTGGATTTTCTGCGTGAGGATCTGCGTCTCACCGGCACGCATGTCGGGTGCGAGCACGGGGTGTGCGGAGCCTGTTCCATTCTGCTCGATGACGAGCCGGTGCGTTCCTGCCTGATGTATGCGGTGCAGGTGAATGGCCAGCGCATCACCACGGTGGAAGGGTTGGCCAATGCCGATGGCAGCATGAGCGTGTTGCAAGACAGTTTTTGCGAAACCCACGGCTTGCAGTGCGGTTACTGCACTCCCGGCATGCTGATCTCGGCCCAGGCCTTGCTCAATCGTCATCCGCAACCGAGCGACGATCAGATCCGCGATGCCATTGGCGGCAATCTGTGCCGCTGCACCGGCTATCAGCAGATCATTCAGGCGGTGCGCCTGGCGGCCAAGGGTGGTGTGGCTGCGGTGAAGTCGGCTTAACGCCAAAGCGGCTTAACGCTAATAGTCAGAGTTAGCAGTGTTCTCAGCGATGTTCAAAGGTTGTAGCCATGTCTGATTCGTCCCCGGATTTCAATTCCTCCTTTCGCTATGTCGGCAAGAAGCGCCGTACCAAGGAAGACCCGCGCTTTGTGACCGGTCGCGGCCGCTATGTGGCCGATGTGCAGTTGCCCGACATGAAGCATGTCGCCATCGTCGCCAGCCCGTATCCGAGTGCCCGCATCACCGCCATTCGCACCGACGCGGCCCTGGCATCACCGGGTGTGGTGTATGTGCTGGCCGGTGCCGAGTTCGCCCAGCACACCGATCCGCTGTATGTCGGCGTGGATGCGCCCAAGGTGCTGCGCTATGCGCTGGCCACCGATGTGGTGCGCTATGCCGGTGAGTGGGTGGTGGCAGTGGTGGCCGATACGCGAGCCGAGGCCGAGGATGCCGCCGAGCTGGTCGAGGTCGATTACGAGCCGCTGCCGCACTTGACCGATCCGGAGCAGGCCCTGTTGCCGGAGTCACATCGGGTGCATGCGGCGCACGACAGCAACGTGCTGTATCGGCGCAAGTTTGTCTGGGGGCCGGTGGAGCAGGACTGGAATGCGGCCGAGGAGCGACTGAATTTTCGGGTGCACTGGGGGCGCAGTGCCACGGTGCCGATCGAAACCTTCGGTGTGGTGGCGAACTGGAATCCCGGCGTGGGCATTCTCGATGTCTGGGCCTCGATCCAGATGCCGAAATATCCCGAGCAGCTGGCGCGAGCGCTGCGCCTGCCAGGCAATGCGGTGCGGGTGCATTTCGATATCGACGTCGGCGGCAGCTATGGCGTCAAGCGCGGCATCAAGCACACTGCGCTGGTGTCCTACCTGGCAATGAAGCTGGGCGTGCCGGTGCGTCTGCTGGAAGACCGCCTCGAGAACAAGCGCGGCGGTGACATGCATGGCCCGGACCGCATCTTCGACATGGGCGTGGCGTTCGATCGCAGTGGTCGTATTCGCGCGCTGAAAATCCGTGCCCTGGATGATGTCGGTGCCTATGCCGGACGCTCGCCCCTGCAGCTGGGCAAGCCGGTGGGCGCGATCTGCGGTCCGTACCAGATCCCGAGCGTGGAGTACGAGCCGATCTCGGTCATGACCAACAAGACGCCGCAGGAAGCGGTGCGCGGCTTCGGCCAGTCGCCCACCAACTATGCGCTGGAGACCGCCATCGATCAGGTGGCGCGGCATCTGAACATGGACCGGGTTGAGCTGCGCCGGCTCAATCTCATTCGCAAGGATCAGTTTCCCTATCTCATTCCCAGCGGCACGTATTACGACTCGGGTGATTACCACGCCGTGCTCGACAAAGCACTGGCGGTGGCCGGTTACACCCAGCTGCTGCGTGACCGCGATGCGGCGCGTGCGCGTGGCCTGCTGGCGGGTATCGGCATTTCCACCTGCCTTGAACCCAGCGGCGGCAACTCTTCATTCGAGGTGCT
>CAIPUP010000299.1 GCA_903868285.1 uncultured beta proteobacterium | reverse complement strand
TTGCGTGCGGCATGTCGGTGAGGCGGTGGCGATGGTGATTGCGCGCACGCCAGCACTGGCGCGTGATGCCGCTGAACTGGTGCAGGTCGACTGGGCGCCGCTGGCGGCAGTGGCAACGATAGCCGATGCACTCGCCGAGGGTGCTCCACAGCTCTGGCCTGGGGCGTCAAAAAACCTTTGTTTTTCAGAGACTTACGGTGATTCCGCCAAGACCGGGGCAGCCATTGCCGGGGCGGCGCATGTGGTGCGTCACAGCTTTGTCAATCAGCGCATCGTCAACGCCCAGATGGAGCCGCGCAGCGCCATTGGTGATTTCGATCCCGCCAGCGGCCTGTGCACGCTGATCACCGGTAGTCAGGGCGTGCATCGTCTGCACATGGGCCTGGCCGGACCGTTGCAACTGCCGGCCGAGCAGTTGCGTGTGCTGACCTATGACACTGGCGGTGGCTTCGGGCCGCGTAACGATCCGTATATCGAATACCTGCTGCTGGTGTGGGCGGCACGCCGTCTGGGGCGGGCGGTGAAGTGGACGGCCGATCGCAGTGAATGTTTTCTCAGCGACTATCAGGGACGTGACGCGCTGACGCATGCCACGCTGGCCTTCGATGCCGAGGGTCATATTGTTGGCTATGCGGTGGACTGGTACGGCAACGTCGGCGCGCATACCGTGTCCTATGTCTCGGTGTCCAATGCGCGCGCGGTGCTGTCCACCGTGTATCGCGTGCCGACGGTGCATTTGCGCTCCTCGGCGGTGCTGACCAATACCGCACCGATCGCACCCTACCGCGGTGCCGGCCGGCCGGAGGCGATCCATGTCATGGAGCGCTTGCTGGACATGGCTGCGCTGCAGATGGGCATGGACCGTATCGCCCTGCGACGCATCAATCTGCCGCAGCGAGCCGAGTTTCCTTTCGCCAATGCCATGGGCTTGCGCTACGACAGTGGCGACTTTGCCGGCAACATGGAGCGGGTGCTGCAATCGGCCGACTGGGCAGGCTTTGCTGCGCGGCGTGCGCAGGCCCAGGCGCAGGGGCTGCTGGCCGGCATCGGGCTGGCCAACTATGTCGAGATCCCGGTCGGCGCACCGCGCGAGCAGGTACGCCTGTGCGTGCGGGCTGACGGCAAGGTGGATCTGGTGACCGGTACCCAGTCCACCGGACAGGGGCATGAGACGAGTTTTTCCCAGGTGGTGTCAGATCAGCTTGGCGTTCCCTACGACAGCATCGTGTTTCACAGTGGCGACACACAGATCGCCAAGGCTGGTGGCGGCACGCACTCCGATCGTTCGATGCGTATCGCCGGTGAACTGCTGTTGCGCGCCTCGCTGGCGGTGATCGAGAAGGGGCGTGCAGCAGCAGCGCATCTGCTGGAAACTGCGGCGGCCGATCTGCGCTACGAGGAAGGTGTGTACCTGGTGAGTGGCACCGATCGCAGCATCAGCCTGTGGGATGTGGCGCGCGCCATGGCGGCAACGGCGCCGGCTTTGCTGCCGGCAGAACTGCAGGGTGCGCTGGCCGCGACCGAAGACTTCGTCGGACGCATGCCGGCTTATCCCACTGGCGCAGCGGTGTGCGAGTTGCAGGTCGATCCGCAAACTGGCGAGCTGAAAATCACCCGCTACACCACGCTGGATGACTCCGGCAAGGTGGTCAATCCGCTGATCGTCGATGGCCAGGTGCATGGCGGCATCGTGCAGGGCGCCGGCCAGGCCCTGGTCGAGGGGCAGGTCTACGACCCTGACAGTGCCCAGATGCAGGCTGGCTCGTTCATGGACTACGCCATGCCGCGTGCCGATCTGTTTCCGCGCTTCGATGTGGAACTCACCGAAGACCCGACCCACGGCACGACGCTACAGGTCAAGGGCGGCGGCGAGGGCGGTTGCACTCCGGCGACGGCCACCATCATCAATGCGCTGTGTCACGCGCTTGGCGTCCCCGACATTGAGATGCCCGCCACCCCGCAGCGGGTGTGGCAGGCATTGCAGTAAGCCCTGGCGGGCGCAGGCGCAGCTAAGACGCAGCTAGGACGAAGGTACGACGCAGCTGCGTCTTAGCGCTGCTGCAGGCGGGCGATGCGCGCTTCCAGCGGTGGATGGCTGGAGAAGATCGCCATCAGTCCGCCACCGGCGATGCCTGAGGCGGCCATGTTCTTGGGCAACTCGCCGGCCTGCAATTGACCCAGCCGGCCGAGGGCCGAGATCATGGCGCTGGGTGTGCCCATGTAGTGCGCGGCACCGGCGTCGGCACGGAATTCGCGCTGACGCGAGAACCAGGCCACCACCGCCGAAGCGGCAATGCCAAAGACGATTTCGCACACGATGGAGGTGATGTAGTAACCCATGCCGACATCGCGATCGTTTTTCAGAATCACGCGATCGACGAAGTAGCCAACGACACGCGACAGGAACACCACAAAGGTGTTCACCACACCCTGGATCAGGGTCAGCGTGACCATGTCGCCATTGGCGACGTGTGCCACTTCATGTGCCAGCACCGCTTCGATTTCGTCGCGGTTCATGCTTTGCAGCAGCCCGGTGGATACCGCAACCAGGGCCTCGTTACGAAACGCGCCCGTGGCAAAAGCATTCGGCTCACCTTCATAGACCGCAACCTCGGGCATGCCGATACCGGCACTGCGCGACAGGCGCTGTACGGTATCCAGCAGCCATTGTTCATCGGCTGTGCTGGCATGGCTGATGACCTGTGCGCCGGTGGACATCTTGGCCATCCACTTCGACATCAGCAGCGAGATGGTCGCGCCACCAAAACCGATGACGGCCGAGAACGCCAGCAGGCTGCCCAGGTTGAGGCCGTTGGCAGTCAGAAAGCGGTCAACACCGAGCAAGCGAGTGACCACGGTCAATACCAGCATGACCGCCAGGTTGGTCAGAATGAAAAGCATGATGCGTTTCATGAAGACTCCGTTCAGTGAACAGTGAAGAAAGAAATTGCCCTACAAGGGCGATGGATCAGGTGGTGCGTCAAGTGCGAACAGCGGTGCGATTCTATCGATCGCTCGCCCGGCTTAGATGGGGTTGGGCCCTGATAGTTTCAAGGGCAATGAAAAAGGGCGGGTTTCCCCGCCCTGTCCTGCCCTGTCCTATTCCCGTGCGATCTGTCCCCGAACCCGATCTAAACGGCCCGATCTTTCTGTTTTGCTCCGTTGGGCCGCGGACGACGCTGGCTTATTTGTTGTCAGGTGCTGATACGCCCTTGCTGTCGCTGCTGGCAGCGTCACGGGACTTCTTGTTCTTTTTCTTGGCTTTTTTGGCTTTTTTCGGCTTGTCGGCAGATGCCTTGGCGGCGGCTGGTGCGGCCGCGGGCGCAGCTGTTGGTGCTGCTGCCGGTGTGGCGGCAGGCGCAGCGGCCGGTGCAGCGGCAGGCGCAGGATTGGCGGCCGGCGCGGCTGCGCCTTGCGCGAAGCTGTTGACAGCGGTACCGACCAGGGCGGCGGCAACCAGGCTAGCGAGCCTCTTGTTCATGAGAATCCTTTTGAGGTACTGCGTTCTGCGGGAACTTCGCGACTGCGAAGTAATGCGGCTTAACGGACCGTCATCATAAACGTTGACCGATAGTCTTATGCAGTAAGCGCTGCCGTACTTTCTCGGTATCGACAATGAAACGCTCATGCATGCCGCGCAGCACCTCGCCGTCGCCATCCCTGACCGTAGCCCGCCAGCGCACCCGGCGCCCCTCGAGTTGTTCGATCACCACCTTGACCTCGACTTCAGTGCCCAGCAGCGCCGCACCGACATGCTCGACATCAACGCGCGTGCCAACCGAATCTTCGCCGTCATCCAGGTGCTCCATCAGCATGTCATGGCAGCACCATTCGACGTCATAGATGATGCTGGGCGTTGCATAGACGCGGCAGTCATCACCCATGAAGCTGATGACGCGCGAGTCATCCAGCACGATTCTGCGCGAGGCTTCAAGTCCAGTGCGGAGGGTGGATTTCATGAACGGATGCTCCGGTTAGCGTGCTGGCCCTTTGTCGCGACGCGGACCGCCCGAGAACAGCGAGGCAACTTTGCCAAACAAACCTTTGCGCTGCGGTTCACGATCGCCTTGTCGGTCACCCATTGCAGTTTTATGCAAAGCGCTCTCATGCGAGGCGGGCTGCACCTCGTCATAGCGAGCCGGGTTGCGGTTGCCCGGATTACGACCGCCAGCGCCAGGCTGACGGCGTTGCCCCTGTGCATTGCGCGCGCCGGGCTGACGTTGCCCAGGTGGACGCTGGCCGGGCGGCCGGGAATCCGGAGTGGCGTTGTCGCCGCCGGCGCCGCGCTCGGGTCTGCGATCGGGTCTGCGATCGGTTCTGCGATCAGGTCCGCGATCCGCGCGGCCTTCATTGCGTGTCGGCCGGTTCTGATTCGACTCTGCGGGCGGGCTGATATCGCCGGGTTGTCGCAACTGTTGCGCCTGCAGCCCGCTGCCGCCAATGATCGGCGCCGGCCGTCCACCGCGCTCCTCGTTACCGACGTTTCCACGTCCCGGTCCACGCCCCTGTCCACGTCCCTGCCCACGTCCTTGCCCACCCCCTGGTCCGCGTCCCTGCCCACGCGCTGAGCCACCAGCTGCGCCATCACGACGTGGGCCACGCTGACGATTGCCGTCGATGCGATTGCTGTTAATGCGATTGCCATCGATATCTGCCGCCGGACCTTGTGTGCCCGAGACACTGCGGTCGGCGCTATAGAGGCTGCCCGGCGCGCTGCTACGTTGTCCTGCACGCGGATTACGTGCGTTACCGCGCACATTGTTGCGCGGGCCGTTGCGGCGCTCCTGCCCAGGCTGCGCAAAGCGGTTCACATTTTTGGGCACATACCCGATCCGATTACCGATGTCGTCATCGATTTCCGGTTCCTTGACATCAATGGCGCGGTTGCCGATGTCATCCGGGATGTCATCCGGAATACGTACCCGCGGTGCGCGATTACCTGGCTCAATGTACGAGGCAGGCGGGTTTTCCATGTCCTCAAAGTTATCTGCGCCAGCCTGCGCCCCGGTTTGGCCTGGGGACGTCTCTGCCGGACGACGTCCACCACGCCGGCCGCGCCTACCACGACCGTTGCCACTGCCATTGCGCGGCTCGACGTCGCTACCCAACCTCGAGTTAGCAGCGCCATGACCTGATAAGCGGTTGCCAATGTTGTCGTCGATATCCTCAGTGGCGCGAGGACGTTGGCTGCCATCGAGGCGATTACCGTCAACTTCCGGTGCAGCCGGCATTGCAGCGTTGGTCTGGTGCAACGGGCGGTTTTGATTGCCGCCCCGTCCGCCGCGTCCGGGATTGCGCCCACCGCCACGCGGGGCATTGTCATTGCGTCCGCCAGCTTGACGACGCTCCGGCCGTGGGCCTCGATCATCTTCTGGTGCCGGGGGTGGGTTGGCCGACGGTTCGAAGCCGGGAATGATGCGTTGTTCGATTTCGCGCTTGATCAAACGCTCGATATCACGCATGAAGCCGCGCTCGTCATGTGATACCAGCGAAACCGCTTCACCGCTGCTGCCGGCACGACCTGTGCGGCCTATTCGGTGCACGTAATCCTCCGAGACGTTCGGGATGTCGTAGTTCACGACATGCGGCAGCTCTTCGATATCCAGACCGCGCGCGGCGATGTCAGTCGCGACCAGCACCTGCAACTCATTGGCTTTGAAACGGGCCAGCGCCCGTGTGCGGGCGTTCTGGCTCTTGTTGCCGTGAATGGCATCGGCTTCGATGCCTTCACGCTCGAGTTGTTGCGCCAGACGGTTGGCACCATGCTTGGTACGGGTGAATACCAGTACCTGGCGCCAGTTACCGGTCTTGATCAGATGGGCCAGCAATTCGCGTTTGCGGCTGGCGTCGACGGGGTGCACCACTTGCGCCACGGCCTCGGCAGTGGCGTTGCGTCGAGCAACATCGACCGCTGCCGGATTATTGAGAAAGCCGCTGGCCAGCTGGCGGATTTCGTCCGAGAAGGTGGCCGAGAACAGCAGATTCTGCCGAACTGCCGGCAACAGTTTCAGCACCCGCCGGATGTCATGAATGAAGCCCATGTCCAGCATGCGGTCGGCTTCATCCAGTACCAGAATTTCCAGGTTGGACAAATCGATGGTGCGCTGCTCGACATGATCGAGCAGCCGGCCCGGGGTGGCCACCACGATATCGGCGCCACCCTTGATGGCTTCGATTTGTGGATTGATACCGACACCGCCAAAGATCACCGCAGTGCTCAACTGCAGATGTTTGCCATAGGTGCGCACACTGGCTTCCACCTGCGCCGCCAATTCGCGCGTTGGTACCAGCACCAGCGCGCGCGTGGGCTGGATACGGCCGCTGGAGGCCGGCGCCGGGCGCGAACCGAGCCGTTGCAGCATGGGCAGCGTGAAGCTGGCGGTCTTGCCGGTGCCAGTCTGGGCTGCACCCAGAATGTCGCGGCCTTCGAGGATGATAGGGATGGCCTGCGCCTGGATGGGTGTGGGCGTGATGTAGCCCTGGTCCGCGACAGCGCGGCACAACTCGGCGGAAAGGCCGAGGCTTTCGAACGACGTACTGATAGTGATCTCCTGGTCCAGCCTGTGCGAAGACTTGCTGCCTTCGGATCCGGTTCAGGCGGGAAATATTTGCTGGAATCTTCGGGGCCGAGAGGGCCATCGCGAAGCGGGTCGGGGTGCAAACCGGGTGAAGCACCTGACCCAAGAGGATCAATATACCGGATTCAGTGGCCTGGCGCGCTTTTGTGCCCGGGCTGTTCTGCCGGGATAGGCTGCCCTGCTAGGATGCGTGCTTATTGATGCAGGCACTATCAATTGTCGGGAGCAGCAATGAGCCTTATTGAATGGTCGGACCAGTTCGCGCTGGGTGTGGAATGGATGGACGATACCCATCGCGAATTCGTGCAGATGGTGCAGTCACTCGACAGTGCGGGTGAAGATGTATTCCTGGCGCAATACGATGCCTTCATTGCCCATACCGAAGATCATTTTCAGCGCGAGAACGAGATCATGCAGCAGACGGCGTTCCCGCCGCTGCATTGCCATTTGAGCGAGCATGAAAACGTGCTCAACATCATGCGGGATGTACGTCGCATGGTGGTCGATGAGGGCCGCTTCGATGTCGGTCGGGTATTGGTGCGCGAGATGGCGCCGTGGTTCACCAATCACGCCGCCACCATGGACAATATGCTGGCGCGCTTTCTGCAAATGCAGGCCGAAGGCCAACCCGTGTCGCCTAGCGACATGCCGCCTGCCTGCGGCGCTGGTTGCGGCCATGAACATGAAGCGGCATGAAGTCCTCCAGCAATGCGGCTCCCGAGGCATCGTCTGATGCGGCGTTTGACTACGATCTGTTTGTCATCGGTGCCGGTTCCGGCGGAGTAAGAGCCAGCCGTTTTGCTGCCGCACTCGGTGCGCGGGTGGCGGTGGCCGAGGAAGGACGACTGGGCGGCACCTGTGTCAATGTAGGCTGTATCCCGAAAAAATTATTGTCCTATGCCGCGCACTATGCCGAGGACTTCGAGCATGCAAGCGGTTTCGGCTGGGATGTCCAGGCTGAATCTGCCGCCCCCCCTGGCTTTGACTGGCCGCGCCTCATCGCCAACAAGGATCGCGAGATCGAGCGCCTGAATGGTGTCTATCAGCGCATTCTGAACGGCGCCGGGGTGGAGATACTGCAGGGCCGTGCCACGCTCAGCGGACCGCATGGCGTGCAGGTGGCAGGCCGTCGCATCACGGCGCGCCACATTCTGCTGGCCACCGGTGGCTGGCCAACGCGACCGAATTTTCCTGGTGCAGACCTGGCGATCACCTCCAACGAAGCCTTTGCGCTGGCGCAACTGCCGCGTCGTGCGATGGTGATCGGTGGTGGGTATATCGCGGTGGAATTCGCCTCGATTTTCAATGGCCTGGGTGTGGACACCACGTTGATCTATCGTGGCCAGCAATTGTTGCGCGAGTTCGATGCC
>CAIPUP010000298.1 GCA_903868285.1 uncultured beta proteobacterium | reverse complement strand
GGTGGTGTTCATGCTGGTGGGCTATCCGGTGGCCTTCTCGCTGGCTGCGCTCGGCCTGATATCGGGCTTTGCCAGCATCGAGCTGGGCTATTTCGAGCCCATCTACATGAGCAACCTGCCGCTGCGGGTGTTCGGCATCCTGTCCAATGACCTGCTGCTGTCGATTCCGTTTTTCACCTTCATGGGCGCCATTCTCGAGCGCTGCGGCCTGGCCGAAGACCTGCTCGAGGGCACCGGTCAGTTATTCGGCGCTGTCCCCGGCGGCCTGGCCTATGCCGTGATCATTGTCGGCGCAATTCTCGGCGCCATCACCGGCACGGTAGCGGCCTCGGTCATCGCCATGGGCGTGATCTCGCTGCCGATCATGATGCGCTACGGCTACGACATGAAAACCGCCACCGGCGTGATTGCCGCCTCGGGCACCATCACCCAGCTCATCCCGCCCTCGCTGGTACTGGTGATACTGGCCGATCAGCTCGGACGCTCGGTCGGCGACATGTATGCCGGCGCCATCGGCCCGTCCATCGTGCAGACCGTGCTGTTCATGCTCTACATTTTCGCGCTGTCGATTTTCAAGCCGCAGTGGGTGCCGGCACTGCCGCCCGAGGCGCGCACGGTGCGCGGCTGGCCGCTGATCCGGCGCGTGCTGTGGGGCATGGTGCCTTCCATCGTGCTGATCTTCCTGGTGCTGGGCACCATCTTCATGGGACTGGCCACGCCGACCGAAGCTGGTGCCATGGGTGCGGTAGGTGCGGTCGGCCTGGCCGCCATGCACCGTCGCCTGACCTGGTCGCTGATGCAGCAGGGCATGGCCTCGACCATGCGCATCACCGCCATGGTGATCTTCATCCTCATCGGCGCCACGGTGTTCAGCCTGGTGTTCCAGGGCGTCGATGGCGGGCGCTGGATCGAGCACATGCTGAGCTCACTGCCTGGCGGTCAGGTTGGCTTTCTGATCGCGGTCAACCTGTTCGTGTTCTTCCTGGCTTTCTTTCTCGACTTCTTCGAAATTGCCTTCATCGTCGTGCCGCTGCTGGCACCGGTAGCACAGAAGATGGGCATCGATCTGGTGTGGTTCGGCGTCTTGCTGTGCGTGACCATGCAGACCTCCTTCATGCATCCGCCGTTTGGCTTTGCGCTGTTCTATCTGCGCGGCATTGCCTCCAAGGAAGTGAAGAGCTCGGATATTTACTGGGGCGCACTGCCCTGGGTCGGCCTGCAACTGGTGATGGCCATCGTGGTCATCGTCTGGCCCGGATTGGTGACGGAGTTCCTGGCCAAGCCCAATGGCGTTGATCCGTCCAAGGTCGAGATCCAGCTCGAAGCACCGCAGGACGAGAACACGCCGGTGGAGAACGACAATCCGTTTGCCGTGCCGCAGGATGGCAGCGAGAAAAAAGCCGAGCCGGAAGAAGAAGATCCGGCTGCGGCGATAGCCCGGGCGCTGAAAGGTGGGCGCTGAGGGGTAGCCGCTGGGGGTAGCCGCTGGGGGTAGCCGCTGAGGGTAGCCGCTGAGGCTCACTGACGCGGAATTCGCGCCGCCTCCACCACCCGAGTCCATTTGGCGATTTCCGATTGCAGATGCTCGCGCATCGCCTCGGGCGTGCTGGCGCGGGCCTCGCCGCCAACGACGCTGAGAAAGCGCTCGCGGATTTCCGGCATCGCCACCACCCGTGTGATCTCGCGATTCAGGCGCTCGACCACCGCGCGCGGGGTGCGCGCCGGTGCGGCAATACCCATCCAGGACGTGACCTCATAGCCAGGCAAGGCGTCCTCCAACGACGCCACTTCCGGCAGCACCGGTGAGCGACTGCGACTGGTCACCGCCAGTGGCCGCAGGCGATTGGCGCGGATCTGCGGCAGCGTCGGGGTGAGCGTCTCCATCAGGAAATCCAGCCGCCCCGCCATCACCTCCTGTACCGGCGTTGTGCCACCGCGAAACGGAATGTGTTCGATGTCCAGCGCGGCCATCGATTTGAACAACTCGCCGGCCAGATGCTGGGTGCTGCCGATGCCGGCCGAACCGAAGCTGACCTTGCCCGGATTGCTGCGGGCATAGGCGATCAATTCACCCACGCTCTTGTAGCGCGAGTCCGCGCCGGTCGCCAGCACAAAGGCAAAGTGCACCATGGTCGACAGTGGCGCGAAATCCTCCACCGGCTCGTAAGGCAATTGCCGGTACAGCGCAGCCGAGACCGCATGCCCACCGGTAATCAACAGCAAGGTGTAGCCATCGGGTGCCGACTTGGCGACAAAGTTGGCAGCGATATTGCCGCCCGCACCGGAGCGTGCCTCGACCAGCACCGGCTGCCCCAAGCCCTTGGCCAGCTCGGCGCCGACCATGCGCGCCACCACATCGCCATTGCCACCGGCAGCAAAGCCCTGGATGAAATTGATCGGGCGCGCGGGCCAGGTCTGGGCGAGCAACGCGTCGTGCCAACCCAGGCCTGCCAGAACCATCAACGACACCAAGCGCAAGCACTTCCACCACGGCATCCACCTCGCCGCCCGAACATTCACCAGCCGGTTTTGCATCATGTGCCCCCTCCAGGTTTCACATTGTTGCGAACTGCATGCGAACTACCGTGCGAACTGCGTGCCAACCAAGTACGAACGACCTACTGACGCCTCACCAGCGCTGTGTGGACAGCGCCTTACCTCTTGTCTTACTTCTTGTCGCCCTTGCCTGCCGCCGGTGTGGCACGGGTCTGGGCGTCGACCGAGTTCATGAAAGAGTCGAAGCTGTGCTCCGCGACGCGGAACCACAGCGTCTCTTCGGCGCGGAACTTGTTCCAGGCTTCATAGATTTTCTTGAAGTGCGGGCTCTTGGCCGAAAGTTCTTCATACAGCTCGAGCGCCGACTTGCGTGCCGCTTCCATCACCGGCCGCGGGAAGGCGCGCAATTGCGTGCCGGCCGCCACCAGACGGCGCAGTGCCTCGGGGTTCTTGGCGTCGTAGCGCGCGGTCATGGTCACGCCCGATTCGGCCGCCGCGGCCTCGATGATGGCCTTGTATTCCGCCGGCAGTTCTTCCCACTTCTTGAGGTTGATCAGCACCGACAGCTGCGCCGTGCCTTCCCAGAAGCCGGGGTAGTAGTAGTACTTGGCCACCTTGGACAGACCGAGCTTCTCGTCGTCATAGGGCACGGTCCATTCCACCGCATCGATGCTGCCGCGCTCGAGTGCCTGATAGATCTCGCCGCCGGCGATCTGCTGCGGCACGGTGCCCAGCTTGGCCAGCATTTGTCCGGCTAGACCGGCGATACGCATCTTCAGTCCCTTGAGGTCGGCCGGAGACTTGATCTCTTTACGAAACCAGCCGCCCATCTGCGCCCCGGTGTTGCCCGCCGGGAAGTTGACGCAGCCGTATTCCTTGAACAGTTCGCGCATCAGCTCCAGGCCGCCGCCGGCATACATCCAGGCATTGTGCTGACGGGTGTTCATGCCGAACGGGATGGTGGTGTCAAAGGCGAACGCCGGGTTCTTGCCGAAGTAGTAGTAGCTGGCAGTGTGACCGCACTCGATGGTGCCGTTTTGCACCGCGTCCAGCACCTGCAAGGGCGGGACGATCTCGCCACCGGCATGCACCCGGATCTGGAACCGGCCACCGGTCATTTCGCTCACGCGCTTGGCGAAGAACTCGGCCGTGCCGTAGAGGATGTCCAGGCTCTTGGGGAAACTCGAGGCCAGCCGCCATTGCAGCGTGGGCGATTGCGCAGTCACCACCGCCGGCGCTGCCAGCGCGGTTGCACCAACGCCCGTTGCCACGGCTCCACCCTGCTTCAGAAATTCACGACGCTCCATGTCACCCTCCTCAAAAGTAATATAAGTTATTGATTAATAACAACTTTTTAAAAACCTCAGTTACCCGCCTCAGTTACCCGCCTCAGTTACCAGCCTCAGTTACCAGCCTCAGTTACCCGCAATGGTCATCTGCTCCACCAGGATCGAGCCACAGGTGCGCGATCCACGCGTCAGTGCATCGCTGCCGATGTCGGCAATGCCGAGAAACATCTCACGCAGATTACCAGCGATGGTCACTTCCTCGACCGGGAAGGCAATCTCGCCGCCCTCGATCCAGTAGCCGGCGGCACCGCGCGAGTAGTCGCCGGTGACCATGTTCACGCCCTGGCCCATCAGCTCGGTCACCAGCAGGCCGCGGCGCATATGCCGGATCATGCCGGCCAGATCGCGCTTGCCGCCATGCAGGACCAGGTTGTGACTGCCGCCGGCATTGCCGGTGGTCTGCATGCCGAGCTTGCGGGCCGAGTAGCTGCCCAGAAAATAGCCGTGCAACACACCATCCTTGAGCACTTCACGCTCGCAGGTCAGCACGCCTTCATCGTCGAACCAGCTGCTGGCCAGACCGCCCTTGAGGTGCGGTCGCTCGCTCAGATTGACACCGCGCGCAAACACCTGCTTACCCAGACTGTCGGTCAGAAAACTGGTCTTGCGATAAAGGCTGCCGCCGCTGACCGCACCGACGAATTGCCCCAGCAGGCCATTGGCCACCGGCGCCTCGAACAGCACCGGTGCCTGGGTGGTGTCGATCTTGCGGCTGCGCAGCCGCGCCAGCGCGCGACGACCGGCGTAATCGCCGATGCGCTCTGGCTCGGGAAAATCAACGGCGTTGCGACAGGTGGCATGCCAGTCATCGCGCTGCATGGCGCCCTTCTCGCTGGCAATGACACCGCAGCCGATGTGATGGCGCGAAGTGCGAAAGCCATCCAGAAAGCCCTGGCTGTTACCCTGCACGAACTGATAGTGCTGACTGGATACGCTGGCGCCATCGGAATTGCGGATGCGCTTGTCCAGTGCGAAGGCAGCGCTCTCGCAACGCCGCGCCAGCTCGGCGGCATGCTCGACGCTCGGGTCCCAGGGGTGGAACAGATCGAGATCGGCCGAGTGTCGGCACAGACGCTCGTCTGGCGCCAGTCCGGCGGCATCATCTTCGGCGGTGAAGCGTGCAATCGACAGCGCGGCATCAACGGTGTCGGCCAGCGCCTTGGCACTGAAATCGGAACTGCTGGCGTAACCCTTGCGCTGACCGAGATAGACCGTGACGCCGATGCCCTTGTCGCGGTTGTATTCGATGGTGTCGATATTCTTGCGTCGCACCGTGACTGTCTGACCGTAACCCTCGGAGACCTCAACCTCGCAGGCACTGGCACCCTTGTCACGCGCACGCTGCAGTACCGCACGCGCCACATCACGCAATTGTTCCGCTGGACAGGCAAAGCGGGCGCTGTCAGTGGCGGGGGTAGTGGCTGTGGAAGTAACAGTGGCAGAAGCAGATTTGGAGGCAGACGAGGCCATGGCGATTACCTATGTCACAGAACTTGAAAACCGGAGAAAGCACTGCCTCAAGAGGGGATGCAGTGAAGGACGCAGTCGTGGGGGACCCGGTAAGAGGCTGCAGTGCGGCAGGTATCATAGCAGTCCACTTCGACGCGCCCTGTGCGGCACGTCTCCCTCGCCGAACCAGAACAACAGGTCAGAGACAAACCCCCATGCCCGAAAAACTGCGTAAGCGACGTCCCCGGCCGGAGCCGGAAGAACTGGATGAGCCGGTCGATGACACGCCCAGCAAAACCCAGCGCAAAAAGGAAATGCACGCGCTGCAGGACCTGGGCGAGCGCTTGCTGGAACTGAAGCCGGAACAATTGCAGGCCATCCCGATGGAGGAGTCGTTGCGCGATGCCATCACCGCCATGCACAGTCTCAAGGCGCATGAAGCACGACGCCGGCAGCAGCAATTCATCGGCCGGCTGATGCGCGACGCCGACCCGGCACCGATTCGCGAGGCGCTGGCCGCACGCGATGGACAGTCGCGTGCGGCCGCTGCCAATCTGCATCTGGCCGAACGCTGGCGCGATCGCCTGATCGATGAGGAAACTGCGCTATCCGAATTCGCGCGCGAATACGCCCTGCGTGACTGGCAGTCTCTGCGCAGCCTGGTTGTCGAGGCGCGCAAGGAACGCAGCGAAAGCCGGCCGCCGCGGCGCTACCGCGAAGTGTTTCGCAGCGTGCGTGAGATTCTCGACGCAGCCGCATCCAAGACGGCATCCGGCAATGGTGCAAACACAGCCCCGGACGATGTCATCACCACCGATCGATGAGCGACACATGAGCAGCCCTGACGTTTCCAAAGCCAGCAACAACGATTGCAACAACACCGCTGCGCCGCCGCTGCGCATCGGTCTGGTATCGATCAGCGACCGTGCATCAGCCGGGGTCTATCGCGACGAAGGCATTCCGGCATTGACCGAATGGCTGGGTCGCGCCATCCAAGCGCCATCCTGGCAGCACGAAACACGACTGATTCCGGACGAACAGGCAGTGATCGAAGCCACGCTGTGCGAACTGGTGGATAAGGCTGGCTGTCAGCTGGTACTGACCACCGGCGGCACCGGCCCGGCACCACGCGATGTCACACCCGAAGCGACGCTGGCGGTGGCCGATCGCGAGATGCCCGGCTTTGGCGAACAGATGCGCCAGATCAGCCTGCGCTTTGTGCCGACTGCCATCCTGTCGCGCCAGACTGCGGTGATCCGCAAAGGCGCGCTCATCCTCAACCTACCGGGTCAACCGAAATCGATACGGGAAACGCTGGAAGGCCTGCGCGATGCCGACGGCAAGGTACTGGTGGCAGGCATCTTTGCCGCCATTCCGTATTGCATCGACCTCATCGGCGGCCCGTATATCGAGACCGACGACAGTGTCTGCAAGGCGTTCCGGCCCAAG
>CAIPUP010000297.1 GCA_903868285.1 uncultured beta proteobacterium | reverse complement strand
CTGGGTCATCACCGGCTACACCCCAGGGCGTTTCGATGACACCGAAGTGGTGGAACTGCCCTTCCTGGTGAACAATTCGTTCGAAGGCTCCACCGTGCTGACGCGGCTGCTGGAGAAGGACGTGCTGGTGGGCTTTGCCGACCTCAAGGTGCTGCTGATCGGCAATGTGCCACCGGTGAGCATCCACACCAAGTTTCCCCTGCGCACGCTGGCCGATTTGCGCGGCAAGCGCCTGCGTGCCGCCAGCACGGTGACAGCGCGCATCGTCGAGGGGATGGGTGCGGTGCCGGTATTGCTGGGCGCACCGCAGACGGCCGAGGCGATTGCCAAGGGCGTGGTCGACGGCACCATGGCGGAATGGAATTTTGTCGAGACCTTTCGTATTCCCGAAGTGACCCAGCACCACCTGGTGCTGCCGCTGGGCGCCACGGCAGTGATGATTCCGATGCTGAAAAAGCGCTACGACGCGCTGCCGCCGCAGGCACGTGCCGCACTCGACAAATACAGCGGCCAGGCGCTGGTGAAGCGTTTTGCTGCGGTGGCCGATGAGCAGATCACTGCTGTGCCGGCAGCAATCGAGAAGCAGGGCAAGAACACCCTTGTCCGCCCGGATGCGGCGGTGACCGATAGCTTTCGCAAGGCGGTGCAGCCGGTGACCGAGGAATGGCGCAAGGCCAAACCGCGCAATGACCGGGTATATCAGGCCTTTGTCGCCGAGCTGGCACGACTGCGTTCAGGCAAGTAGCGCGTGGGCCGGTTGTTGGCTGCATTACGGGCGGCGCTGCAAGCCGCGCTGGAACGCTGGCTGGATCGCCTGGCGCTGGCGCTGGCGCTGGGCGGTGCGGTCTGTCTGCTGGGTGTAGCGCTGCTGACCATGGCCGATGTGTTGTTGCGCTGGGGCTTCAATGCACCGATACGCGGTGTCAATGATGTGTCGGCGCTGCTCACTGCAGTGGTGGTGGCGGCCTGCTTTCCCATCCTGATGATGCGCCGGGGCAATGTCACCATTCGTTTGTTGGGCGAGGCGCTCGGGCCGCGCACGGCGCGCCTGTTCGATGTGTTTGGTGCCCTGGTCAGCAGTGCTTTCTTCGGACTGATGACCTGGCAATACATCCGCTTCAGCGCCGAGATGGCCAGCGCCAATGAGTCCAGCCCCATCCTTCGCTGGCCGAGCGCGCCGTGGTGGTGGGCGGTAACGGCACTGATTGCAGTGGCGACGCTGGCGGCGCTGTGGCGTTGCCTGGTTGTGACCGGCCAGGAGAAATGATGGATCCGGTCAGTGTGGTGATGCTGGGGCTGGCGGGCATGTTCGTGCTGATCCTGTTGCATGTGCCGCTGGGCGTTGCCATGGGCCTGGCCGGTGTGGTGGGTTTCGGGGTACTGGGTGGTTTTGCGCCGGCGCTGACCCTGCTGGCCTCGGAGACTTCGAGCAATTTTTCCAGTCTGGATCTGGCCACCATTCCGCTGTTCATCATGATGGGTGGCTTTGCCAGTGCTGCGGGCTTGTCCGAAGATTTGTATCGCATGGCCTATGCCCTGCTGGGGCATCGCCGTGGCGGGCTGGCCATGGCCACCATTGGTGGCTGTGCCGGCTTCGGCGCGGTGTGCGGTTCGTCCATTGCCACGACCGCCACCTTTGGCAAGGTGGCGCTGCCCTCGATGCTCGAGCGCGGTTACGCGCCGGGCTTTGCTGCCGGCACCGTCGCAGCCGGTGGCACCCTCGGCATTCTGGTGCCACCGTCGGTGATCATGGTGATCTATGCCGTGCTGGCCGAGCAGCTCATCATCACGCTGTATGTGGCGGCCATCCTGCCTTCGGTGCTGGCGATTGCGCTGCATCTGTTGGCCATCCATCTGCATGTATCGCGCCATCCGGCCGATGCGCCACCGGGGGAGCGCCTGCCCTGGATCGAGCGCTGGCGTGAGGTGCGACGCAGCTGGGCGGTGTTGCTGCTGATCGGCATCGTGCTGGGCGGCATTTCGTTTGGCGTGTTCACCGCCACCGAAGGGGCGGCAGTCGGTGCGGCGCTGGCGTTCCTGTTTGCCTTGCTGCGCCGAGCGCTGGATACCCGCAGTTTCTGGAACACCCTGACCGATGTCGCCAGTACCACTGGCATGATCTACGTCATCATCATCGGCGCTTCGCTGTTTGGCTACTTCGTGGCCATCTCGCACGCCCCCGAGGCCATGATCGCGGCCATCTCGCAATCCGGGCTGTCGATAGCGGTGGTGCTGCTACTGCTGATGCTGATGTATCTGGTGCTGGGTGCGGTGTTCGATGAAGTGGCAGCGATGGTGATCACGCTGCCCTTCGTGCTGCCGCTGATCAAGAGCTGGGGCTTCGACCCGGTGTGGTGGGGCATCATCAATGTGGTGATCGTCGAGCTGGGCATGATCATTCCGCCCATCGGCATGAATGTGTTCGTGATTCATGGCCAGGCACCGGCCATTGCGCTGGGCGCCATCTATCGTGGTGTCACGCCCTACATCATCTCCAACCTGCTGCGCCTGGCCATCCTGCTCAGCTTCCCGGCGATTTGTCTTTGGCTGCCGGCGTATTTGAAGGGGTAGGCAGTGCCCTTAGATCAATCCGTTGCTCGCTACACAACCGATAATATTGTTCGGCGCTAGGAAGGGATGCGATGCCCATTTGTCGGATTATTGCTGGTCCTAACGGTGCTGGTAAAACGACTTTCGCGCTGGAGTATCTTCCGCAGGTTGCGCGGAATTCGCGCTTTATTAATGTTGATTTGATTGCGGCAGGTTTGTCACCATTGGCTATCGAGAGTCAGCTGCCTGCGGCCAGTCGTTTGTTCTTAAGAGAAATTGAAGCGGCCTGTGAGCTTCGAAAAGATTTTGCGTTTGAAACCACTTTGGCAGGGCGGGGTTATCTGAATCTGGTTCGCCGGTTACGCAGCCAGGCTTGGCGAGTGGAGCTGATTTACCTCGCACTACCGAGCATGGAGATGTCGAAATTGCGGGTTGCCGAGCGTGTTGCCCATGGCGGACACAATATTCCTCTGGCAGTCATCGAGCGACGTTTCGCACGGAGCTTGCATAATTTGCTGGATGTTTTTAGTTTGGAGGTGGATGTGTGTCGTTGTTTTATGAACAGCACGCCATAACCGGAACTGGTTTTTGAGCAGCAGGGTGAATTGCGTAATGTCGTTCACCCGGAGAATTACCAACTTTTATTGCAAGAGGCACAACGGTGACGCTTACTACCGCTCCAGTTTCCCCGCAGGCGCAGGCCATGTTGAAAGCCTTGCAGGTTGCCGTTGCGAACAACCTGGAACGAAAGCGGCGGCTTGGTCAGTACGCCGTGATCTGGCAAGACGGCCGTCCGCTTCGCATCGGTGCCGACAGTCCTAACCGCCCCGTGTCTTTGTGACGGGAATTGTTCAGTCAAACAGCAGTATCTCCGCCGGCATCAGCCGGTTGTCCAGGCTGCGTAGCCCCGGCGTCCAGCGGATGGCGTTGTAGGCCTGGCGTGCCAATTGTGCGTCGCGCACCCTGCCAGCCACCACCACCGCACCATCCTTGGCGCTGAGCTTGATGCCGGCACTGGGCATGCCGGCCACGCTGTTTAGACGCTGCTGTATCTGTCGCAGCAGTTCGCCATTGCGGTCCTGGTCCAGGGCGATGAATTCGCGCTGCGTCAGGCCCAGTGCGTCGTAGCGTTGCGCCGCCAGCAGCAGCGGCTGCACGATGCCGGAGGCGTGCACCATGTAATCCACCAGGCTGCGGATTTCGTCATCGGACAATTGCTTGTGTCCGCCCTTGGCGAACATGGCGGTGTTGGGGATGCCGTCGATGGCCGAGCGATACAGGGTGTTCAGTCCTGCCGCACGTACCTCTGCGGCGCCCAGCCCGGCAACACTGATGAAGGCAGTCAGCGCAAGGCAATGCAGGGCGATT
>CAIPUP010000296.1 GCA_903868285.1 uncultured beta proteobacterium | reverse complement strand
TGGCCCGCCTGCACGGCGACAAGCTGCTGGCCGAGCCACGTTTCAATCCAGATGGCAGTGTCGACATCCTGCGCTGGTCGCGCCCTCAACTGGACGGCCCGGCGCTGCGTGCGCTGGTCTGTCTCTCCTATCTTGCGGAAGGCGGCACAGCCACACCCAGTCTGAAAGCACTGCTGCAGAGCGATCTGGATTTCACAGTGCGACAAGCGGGGCGCCGCAGCATTGGCCCCTGGGAAGAGCCCAACGAATTTGCCCATCATTATTTTGTGGCGCTGGCGCAACTGGGCGCGCTGGTGCACGGGCGCACTTTTGCCGGCGACCACACGGCACAGTGGGATCTGGCCGAGCGACGATTGCGACGTACTCTCGACAAGCACTGGATGGCGAAGCCTGGAGTCCTTGCTGCAGTGCGCAGTAGCAACGCTGACCCAGAATCCCCTGCGTCGGCAGCCGACGCGGAACAGCGCGTCGACTCGGCCATACTGCTCGCCATTGTCGACGCCGATCTGCCCGGCACATCGCACAACGTGTGCGATCAACGCGCAGTTGCAACGCTGGACATACTGGCCCAGGCATTCACCCACGCCTTCCCACTCAATCACGCACTGCCTGCAGGCCATGCGCCAGCACTGGGACGCTCATTGGCCGATCGCTATTTCGGCGGCAACGTATGGTACGTGACTACACTGGCGGCCGCTGCCTTCTGCTTTCGTCGCGCAATGGGCAAGCCAGCCGATGTTGCCCACTGGCTCGCACGCGGCGATGCATGGATGGCGACGGTGCAATGGATGACTCCGGCAGATGGCGCCATGGCGGAACAGGTGGACCGGGAGACCAAAGCGCCACGCTCGGCGCAACACCTGAGCTGGAGTTATGCCGCTTTCATATCGACAGTCAGATTACGGCAGCGTGCTCTTGACCAGGGTTGATGCTGCCTGCAATTACTGCGGAAAATCAGTTTCCATCGGCAGCGCCGGATCAGCGGTCCACTCTGCCAACGAGCCGTCATAGAGCGCGACGTTGTCACAGCCCAGCATCACCAGTGCCAGCGCGACACTGCTCGCAGCGATACCGCCACCGCAGTAGGTAATCACCTGCGGGGCGTTCAAGGCTCTACTGGGACCGAACACATCAGGCAGACTGTCCTGGTTCAGATATGCCCCGTTCGCAGTGTCGATCAGCCAATCGCAGAAGACATTCCTGCTGCCGGGGATACGGCCGGCACGGGCAAATACCTTGAGTGCTCCACTGAAGACGGGCGGCGGCAAAGCGTGTAACAGCAAGGTCTTGTTGTCGCCCAGCGCTGCCTGCACCTGTTGTTTGTCAGCCAGCAAATGCGGCCGGGGCCGGATCGGAAAACTGCCTGGCGGCCAGCAAGTCGGTTCACTGCTGACCGCACGCCCTTCCTTGCACCATTTACGCCAGCCGCCATCGAGCACGAAACAGTTGTCAAAGCCACATAGCCGCAGCATCCACCAGACGCGTGCCGCGCAAGGCAGAAGGGGAGAACCGAGCTGTGCTGCCAGCCAGTCCGTGGTGACAAGCGGTGATGAAGTCGTTTGGGTGTGCGCTTGCAACTCGTCAGTCCTTCAGGGAAACACCGGCCAATTGCGCAACGCCGCCCAGCGTTGTCTGCGCCGCATTCAGTCCAAGCCGGAAATCCTTGTCCGAGTAGGAGGAGTACAAATCCGTCGGCTGGTGATAGTGCGGGTTCCAGCCGGCACCGATCTGCATGCCTCTTTCGTTCTCGCGCAAACTGATCGACGCAACGTGATCCATGAACGGTGTCGAATCGGTGTTGGTCATGTGGTGACCGACGGCTGCCGGATAATCCGTGGCGTATTTCTCGTTGGCATCGCGAAACCGGAATGCCAGTTTCATTGCCTCGTCTGCCAGCTTGGCATTGGTCTGGAATTCGATATTGACGTCTGCCTCCGAGCGCTGTTCCGGGTTGTAGCTGCCATCGGCGCGCGGCATGCCGTGGTCCCACAACAACATGTCGTGCTGGATCATCCCCAACCATTTTGGCTCAGGGTAACGACCGGAACCGGCCGGCTCCTCCTTGCCCTGCAGCGACACTCGTTGATCGACGTAAGCGCGCGAACCGGCAAGGCCACCCTCTTCGTTGTTCCACAGTACAAAGCGAATCGATCGATCGGTTTGCACCGCCGGGTCGCTGAATATGCGCGCCAGCTCCATTACCAGCGCAGTGCCGGAGCCATTGTCGTCCGCTGCCTCACCCAGTCCGCGGCCGTCCATGTGGGCGCCGACTATGTACATTTCTTGGGGATGCCCGGTGCCGACTTTGGTGCAGTAGACCTCTTGCCTTGGGCCCGGCGGCACTGATTGCGCATTCAATTCCCGCAGTGCTGCATCGGGTTGGGCAGCAAGATTGGCATTGTCGGGCCCTCTACCGGTGGTGGCTGATGTCATCCCGCGCTGACGCGAACCACCGACACCCGTGCGCACTTCGCCACTGGCAATCTGCAGCGGTGGTGGCGCGGCAGCAGGGGTAGCAGGTTGTGCCGGCGCGGCTGGCGCATAGGTGTATTGGAGGCGTTCCGGCGTACAGCCATAACTCTTCAGGGCCTCAGCGATCCACTCGATGGCTGCCTTGTTGCGATCGGTCCCCTGCAGTCGATCCCCAAACAGCGTCAGTGCCTTAATGGTGGCCTTGTACTTTTCGAGATCCAGGCGCCCGACCAGTACCTTGACCGGATCGTCTGCAGTGGCCTGCGCTGCAACGCGGCTGCCTGGCACCACGCACCAGAGTGCAATCACGCCTGCCGCACAGCAGCTCGTCACAATGTTCAATCGCTTAAGCATCATGTTGATCTCCTGCAAAAAATATACGGTAACGCGGGATCTTTAAT
>CAIPUP010000295.1 GCA_903868285.1 uncultured beta proteobacterium | reverse complement strand
GTCGAGGGTGCGGCGGACAAAGCCGGAGTAGCTCAGCAGGGTGCTGCGGTTACAATTACCCAAATCAGCGACGCCTGTTTTTTCGCTCTGCACCATGCGGTTTTCCCCAGGTACGTCAGCACGCATCACAGCACGCATCACAGCGCACATCACAGCACACAACAGCACTCAACCCGGCCATTATCCGCCCATGAACGCTTCGGCCCGCTTTGGCCTGCATCTTCTGCATCAGGAACTGTCCGCGTGAGCGAACAGCAGACCCCTGCGCGTGCGCGCTCGCTCCTGATGTGGCTGCGGCACGGGGCATGGCGAACTGCGTGGCGAACCGCGTGGTCACATCTGTGGCAGCCCGGGCAGCGCCTTGGTCGTTGCGCCAGTCGCTGGCTGCGGTCCTGTTTCTGGCCACTGATGGTGGTGTATTTCCTGCTGGCGGGTTTGCTGCTCGGACTGCGTTACTGGGTGCTGCCGCAGATCAGTCAGCACACTCCGGCCATCGAGCGTCTGGTGTCGCAGGCGGTGGGCGAGCGTGTCAGCATCGGACGTATCGAGGCTGGCTGGCATGGTTTGCACCCAGAGCTACAGTTATCCGAGGTGCGGATTTTTGATCGCGAGGGGCGCGCGGTACTGACTCTGCCCGGCATCGAGGCCAATATCGCCTGGTCGTCGTTGCTGCGCGGGACGGTGGATTTCCATTCGCTGTTGATCGATCGTCCTGATCTGGATATCCGGCGCGACAGCAATGGTCGCATCAGTGTTGCCGGTCTGCTGCTGCAGCAGGACGACAGTGCCAACAATGGTTTTTTGCGGTGGTTGCTGGCGCAGCGTGAAATCGTTGTGCGCGACGCCCAGCTGGTGTGGGAAGACGAGCAGCGTGGTGCGCCGCCGCTGCGCCTTGGCAATGTCAATCTGATACTCAACAACACTGGCGCGTTGCATCGCTTTGCGCTGCGCGCCAGCAGCGATCCGGAGCTGGCCTCGACGCTCGATCTGCGTGGCGAGTTACGCGGTACGCTGCAGGATGGAGTGCAGCGGGCGTTGCAACACTGGACGGGTCGTCTTTATGCCGAACTGGGCTATACCGACCTGGCAGCCTGGCAGCGCTGGGTGGATTACCCGTTCGAGCTGGCTGCGGGCAAGGGCGGGGTGCGCGTCTGGCTGGGCTTTGCCGGGCAGCAGTTGAACGAGCTTGCCGCCGATTTGGCGCTGGGCGGTGTATCGGCAAGGTTGCGACCGGACTTGCCGTGGATGGAACTGGACTATTTGCAAGGTCATGTCGCAGGCAAGCGCAGTGCCGCTGCCGGTTATCGCAATGCGGTCGGTAATGTGGTCAGCAACACCGCAGTGGGCGGTATGGCAGCTGGTATGGCTGCGGTGGTGGATGCCGTTGGCGGGGCCGTTGGTGGTGTCATGGGTGGTGGCACAGGCAGTACGTCAGCAGGGCGGCGCAAGGCAGCGGCCGCGCTGGCAGCACCGGGCAGCGTCGCGACCGGTACGGTGTATGACCTCGATGGTCGCAACTTTGCGCTGCGTACGCGTGATGGCGTCAGCCTGCCAGGTTTCGATTTCAATCTGCGCTGGCAGGATGTACAGACACAGCCAGAGCAGGACCTGGGTACGCTCAGTGCCACCAGTCTGCAGCTCGGGCCGCTGCTGCGCGTGACCGAGTTTCTGCCGCTGCCGGCGGCCTTGCGCAGCACCCTGACCGGGGCAGCGCCGCAGGGTGCGCTGAATGATGTGCAGCTGGCCTGGCGCGGTGGTCTGCAGCATCCGCAGCAATACCAGTTGCGCGCGCGATTCGAGCAGCTGGCGGCAAAGCTGTCGGCCGGGCTGCCGGGCTTTGCCGGGCTCAGTGGCTCGCTCGAGGCTAACGAACAGGGCGGGTTACTCAAGCTAGACAGCAGCGCTGCCATGCTGGACATCCCGGACGTACTGCCAGCCGGCGGGGTGGCGGTCGACAGCCTGTCGGGGCGGCTGGGCTGGACGCTGGCC
>CAIPUP010000294.1 GCA_903868285.1 uncultured beta proteobacterium | reverse complement strand
GGCGGCGCTGACACCATCGCCCATCACCGCCTGCCCGGTGCATGAACTGGCCGAAGTGGTGAACCATCCGCAGACGCGCATCGGCGGCCTGATCCCCAAGGCCATGGCACCGGAACAAACCCAGGGCGGCGAGCCCTGGCCACTGCTGGCCTGCCCGATGCAGCTGTCGCGCACGCCAGCGCAAGTGAAGCGCGTGATCGCCTCGCTCGACGATGACGCCGAAGCGGTGATCGCCGACTGGGGCCTGGACTGGCGTGCTGCAGACTATCCGCCAGCACGTGCCGCGCCCGCCGCGCCATCCCACTGAGCAATAAAATTATTGTTTAAAATCAATAAGTTACATAACTTCAACGCAACCCCCATCGTTACTGGAGTGCCCCATGAGCAAAGCCCTGCGCGTCGTGTTCACCGAGGAAGACACGCTGTTCCGTTTGCAGGAGATGGCGCTGCTGCGCCGCCTCACCCCGCAGGGCGAGAAGACCCTGAACTACTTTTTCGGACAGGACATCCAGCCGGCGCTGACACGCCTGACCAGCCTGGCCGACCGCCTCGGCCTGCCGGCCAACATCGACACCCTGGTGTGCGAGGACGAGGCCACGCTGGATGCCAATCTCGGTACCGCCGACATGCTGGTGGCCGAGACCACCGAGCTCACCGCAGCGCGGCTGCAACAGGGCAAGGGCCGGCTGAAGCTGGTGCAAAAGTTCGGCCGTGATTGCCACAACATCAATATCGACGCCGCCATCGCACTGGGCATTCCGGTGGCGAACCTGGTGCGCTTTAGCAGCCTGTCCTCGGCCGATCACATCACCACCCTGATCCTCGCCCTGGCACGTCGCCTGATCCCGGCGCATCTGAGCGTGGTCAACCGGCGCGACAGCAGCCAGCCGGCGCAATTCGAACAGGCCCCGCCGCGCAACAAGTTCAACTGGGCCGGCATCAAGGGCATACGCGTGCTGGCCGAGCAGACATTAGGCTTTATCGGCCTGGGCGAGAACTCCGGCGAAGTGGCGCGACGCATGCGCATGCTCGGTATGCGGGTCCTCTACTACAAGCGCAACCGTCTGTCGGCGTCCGATGAAAAGGCGCTGGGCGGCGTGGAATACGTCAGCCTGGATCAACTGCTGGCGCAATCGGATTTCGTGTCCATCCATGTGCCCTATGGCAAGGAGACCGAAAAGATGATCGGCCGCGATGCCCTGGCCAAGATGAAACCCGATGCTTATCTGGTGAACAGTGCACGCGGCGGCATCGTCGATGAAGTGGCGCTGTACGAGGCGCTCAAGAACCATCGCATTGCCGGCGCAGCGCTGGACGTCTATCGCTTCGAACCGGTGCCGGCGCAATGTCCGCTGCTGGAACTGGACAACGTGCTGTGGACCCCGCACATCTCGGGCGGCGAACCCGAGTTCATGATCCGCGAATCGGAAGACGTGCTGAGCAATATGGCGCGGGTGCTGCGCGGTGAGAAGCCGCTGGGCTTGCAGAGCGCCTGAGGCAGCAAGGTCGGGCCTGCAAGGTCGGGCCAGCAAGCCCGGGCTGCGCCCCAACCGACGTCACTCCGCCCCGGCCTCCATGGCGCAGCGAAACGTGATGTTGTGATGCCCCGCCTCCGGGGCGCGTGACACGAAGCGGCCGCGCTGGCTGGTGGTCATGTCAGCGGGGCGTGCATCATGACCGCCACCGCGCGTGCCACGCACACCGGCTGCGGAAAGATCTTCACGGCCATCGTCGGCACGCCAGGGATAGGGGTGATACAGGCTGGATACCCATTCCCAGCCATTGCCGGCCATGTCCAGCACGCCATACGGACTGGCACCGGCCGGATGGGCATCGACCTCGGTCAGTTCGTTCCAGCCCTTGCCAAACCAGGCCAGGCGCGGCTCGGGCGCAG
>CAIPUP010000293.1 GCA_903868285.1 uncultured beta proteobacterium | reverse complement strand
GTAGAACTGACCGGCGCGATCGCGCAGCGGCACACCGATCAGGGCGTCGGCATTGGCCGCACGCAGGCGCTCGCGCAGCGCCTCCAGATAGGCCGGGTCCATGGCATCGAGCAGCCGTGGCAATGCGGTCTCGGGCAATACGATCAGACGTGCCGGCAAGTTTGCGGTGACGGTGTTGTCGCCGGTTGCACCCGTGGAGGATGCTGGGGTGAGGCTGTCTTCGATCAGCTGCTGATAGGTGGCGAGCGTTGCGGCATAGCGCTGCGGGTCGAACTTCATGTCTTGCGCCACATTGCCTTGCAATAGCGCCACCGGCAGCGGCTCACCACTGGCGCTGGTCCATTCATGTTGCTGCAGCACGGCTCCGCCGCCATACAGGCAAGACAATAAAAATCCTTTAATAATCAATAACTTATAGTAATTTTTCGAGGGCGCTCCGGTGGCGTGTAAGCGTGCCGTGTGCAGCATGCCGGCCAGCACGCCGGCAGCGAGCGTAAGCAACAGACCGCAGCCATACATCCCCAGCAGCGGTGCGTAGCCCAGCAGTGCACTGTCGCTTTGCGCGTAGCCCAGACTGAGCCAGGGAAAGCCGGTCAGCAGCCAGCCGCGCAGCCATTCCCCCAGCAGCCAGAGCGCCGGCATCGCCAGCAGCAGGCGCGACCAGGGAACCGCCAAGCCGGGCGGCGACGCTGCGCTGCGCGGCAGGCGTGCCTGCAGGCTGCCGGCCAGGGCCGGAAACAGCGCCAGATAGGCGCAGAACCACAGTGTCGCCAGCACCGCCATTGCCGCCGGCATGCCGCCAAAGGTATGCAGACTGACATAGACCCAGGACACGCCGCCGCCGAACAGGCCGAGGCCGAACAGAAAGCCCAGCCAGGCGGCACGACGTGGTCGCTCGGTACCAGCCCAGAGTGAAAACAACAGCGTCAGGCAGAGCAGGCTCAGCAGCGGCAATTCGAACGGTGCGAATGCCAGCACGCACAACAGGCCGGCGATCAGCGCCAGCCAGGGCGCGGCCGCATGCTCGCCGTCGCCCAGCCAGCGCAGCAGGCCGGGCCCGCTGCGGCCCATCACGGCAAACCGGGCGCGCTGGCGCCCATCAGGAGCGCTCGCCAGGCGCAGCAGGGCTGCGCTCCCTGGCGTTCGGTGACGGGTCAGCCAGGCTGACCGGATCGCCGGCTAGCGCCTCGCCATCGGCGCCGCCTTGCACCCGCTCCACCTGCAGCAGATGCAGACGACGGCTGTCGGCGCGCAGCACATGGAAGCGCAGGCCATGAATGAGGATGGATTCGCCGCGTTTGGGCAGGCGACCGAAGCGCTGGATCAGCAACCCGCCGACGGTATCGAATTCGTCCGCTGCCAGGGTGCTGCCAAAGGCGCTGTCGAAGTCGACGATCTCGGTCTGCGCCTTGACCCGCCAGCGGCCATCCGGTTCGCGCACGATGTTGTCGCCGGCTTCATCGAAATCGTATTCGTCCTCGATGTCGCCGACGATCTGCTCCAGCACATCCTCGATCGTCACCAGTCCGGCCACGCCACCGTATTCATCCACCACGATGGCCATGTGATTGCGGTTGGCGCGGAACTCGCGCAGCAGCACATTCAGGCGCTTGCTCTCGGGCACGAACACCGCCGGACGCAGCATGTCGCGCAGTTTGAATTC
>CAIPUP010000292.1 GCA_903868285.1 uncultured beta proteobacterium | reverse complement strand
GCATCATCCGGCCGGCATCAGTATTTCTATACCAAGGCCGGCACCGAGAAGAACAGCGCTGATTACAAGGAAACCGCCGACAAGCTGCGCTCCAGCAATGACGGACTGCGGCTGGAAGATCCCAGCATCCTTCACTGGAAAGATGAATACGGCGATGGGGTGTCGATACAGATTCTTTCGGTCTACCCCTCGTTTGTGCTGCATCAGATCGCGCACAGCCTGGCCACACGTCAACTGATACCCACCGGCCCGGACTCCTGTGACCTGATCTGGACCTACTTCGGCTTCGAAGACGACAGCCCGGAGATGGCCGAACGCCGACTGATGCAAACCAATCTGGTCGGCTCGGCCGGACTGGTGTCGATGGAAGACTCGGCGGTGTGCGGCATGATCCGGCGCGCCATCGGCGGCGCGGATGACGACGCCTCCATCATGCAGATGGGTGGCAAGGATCTCGAGAGCGGCGGCAGCTCGAAACTGTCCGAACGCGGTCTGCGCAATTTCTGGCAGGCCTATCGCAATGACATGGGGTTCTGACATGAGCAACGCCCAACAACAACAAACCCCACAGAGCTACGTCGCCGCAACGCCCGAGCCGGCAGTGATGCGCGCGATTGAAAATCTGAGCTATGAATGGGCCCGCAGCATCGACGAGAACCGACTCGAAGATCTGGCCGGGCTGCTGACCGAGCAGTGCGACTACAAAATCGCCTCACGCTTCAACACCGACCGTGGCCTGCCATTGGCCATCGTGCACATTCGTTCACGCAGCCAGATGCGCGATCGCATCACCTCGCTGCGTTTGGCCAACATCTATGAATCCCACCACTTCCGGCACATGGTCAGCGGCGTACAGGTGATCGGCAAAACCACCGAGGGCTGGGAAGTGCGCGCCAATTACAGCGTGATCCGCACCATGGAGCACAACGGCGCGATGGAAATTTTTTCCTGTGGCCAATATCGCGACGAAGTGGTGTTTGAAGGCCAGACGCCGTTGCTGCGTCGCCGCCATGTGCTGTTCGACTCACGCGCAATTGCCACCTTGCTGGCCTATCCGCTCTGATGGAATCGCGCGGCGGCTAGTCGACTTTGGCGCCCGAGGCCTGGATCACCCGCGCCCACTTGGCAGTCTCCTGCCGCACCCAGGCGGCGAACTGCTCTGGCGTACCCGGCATGGCATCAATGCCCTGACCGGCAAACTGCGCCTTCAGCTCGGCAGACGCCAGCGCGCGCTGCAACTCACGATTCAGTTTGAGCACGATGTCCTGCGGTGTGGCTTGCGGCGCCATCAGCCCGAACCAGACCGAGGACTCAAAGCCGTTCAGTCCGGATTCACTGACGGTGGGCAAGTCGGCGGCCGCGGCAGTGCGCGTCAGGCCGGTGGAGGCCAGGGCACGCAGCGAACCGGTCTTGATGTGCTGCAACACGCTCGATGCCGGCGAGAACATCACCTGCACCCTGCCAGCCAGCAAATCGGTGACCGCCTGCGGGCTGCCCTTGTAGGGCACATGCACCAGCTTCGCGCCGGACATCAGGTTGAACAGCTCACCCGACAGATGCGGCGCCGTGCCATTGCCGGAGGAGCCATAGCTAAGCTCGGAGCGACCACGCGTCAGTGCCACCAGCTCGGGCACCGAACGCGCCGCCACCGAGGGATGCACCACCAGCAGATTAGGCAAGGTGGCAATGCCGCCGACCGGTGCGAAATCACGCGAAAAATCGAAGCTGAGATTTTTCGACAGCGTGGCATTGATGGTGTTGGCAACCGAACCCAGTAACAAGGTGTAACCATCGGCGGCCGACCGCGCTACACCCTCGGCGGCGATATTGCTGCCAGCACCCGGACGGTTCTCCACCAGCAGGGTTTGCCCCAGGCCCTCGGATAGGCGCGGCGCGATCAGTCGCGCCACCACATCGGCGGCGCTGCCGGGCGTGAAGCCATTCACGAAACGGATCGGTTTGCCAGGCCAGGTGCTGCCCACAGTCTGTGCCTGCACCGGCAAACCAAGCACGGCAAACACGGCAAACGCGGCCAATACCGCAAACAAAACCCTGAAGCCCGCGCCACCCTCGCCACGGCTTCGCGCTACTGAACTTGCACGCAACATGCCAACACTCCCCGCTGATTAATCGTGAACCTGCACCACCCATACCAGCGCCTATACTTCGACGCTTTGGTAACCCTTGGTTTGGCAACCCTCAGCCAGACTAAGACAAAGCGTAGGAGTGTAGAGCATGGCAAGACTGAAAGTGGCCGAGTGCCGGCGTTTTTTCAAGGCGGTGAGCGAGAAGGCCAGCGAGATGGGCGTGCCGGTAGCCATGGCGGTGGTGAATGCCGAGGGTCATCTGCTGGCGCTGGAGCGCATGGATGAAGCCGGCTTCATCACACCGGAAATCGCCTGGAGCAAGGCCTTCACCGTGGCGGCATTCCGCTCCATGAGCCCGCGCTTTCCGGACGGACTGACCATTCAGCAGTGGTTCAAGGAACGCAATCCGCAGATGCTGATGAACGCCTCGATGTTCACCGGCGGCCGGGTGGTGGTATCGGGCGGCTGCGCACCGATCTTCAAGGGCGACGAACTGGTCGGCGCCTATGGCGTATCCGGTGGTACCTCGGATCAGGATGAGGTCATGGCACGCTGGGCGCGCGAGAAAATCGGGTGGGCGCATACCAAGCGCAATGACGACACGCCGCAAGATGTGAAGGACCACATCAACCAGATCTACGACAAGGTGGGTCTGGGCAAACAAAAGCTTTGACGCCCCAGGCGGCTGAAAACTATTCCCCGCCCAGCCCCATCATCGCCAGCGCGGCACGCCCGGCTGCAGCAAACGGGCTGGCCAGCGTCTCGGCGATTTCGAAATGGTTGTAACCCTCGGCACGTATCAAGCGCACCGGCTTGCCGGCTTGCTGCAGGGCCTGGGCGAAACTCCATGACTGACGCTGGAACTCCGGCGTCTCCATCGAGCCGTACACCAGCGTCAGCGGTACCTGCAGCCGGTCGATGTGGCGTTGCGCACTCAGCGCGTCCTCGATGGCATCGGTGAAGTTCACATACTGACTGCGCGCCGACAGACGCGGTCCGCGCAAGTCGTACATGCCACTGATCAGCAAGCCACCACGGATGGCAGTCTGCGGCAGCCCATGACTGGCCTGCCAGTCGCTGGCCAATACCGCCGCCACCAGATGCGCGCCGGAGGAATGACCACAAACATAAACACGTTGCGCATCGCCACCGTGCAGCGATGCGTTCTTGACCACCCAGGCCAGCGCCGCCTGCACCTGTTGCGCCATCGGCATGAGATTGCCCTGCTGCTCGATGACATTGGTGTAATCCGGCACCACGCAATGCACGCCAGAGCGCACCAGAAACTCGGCCGGGAAAGCGTACTCAGCGGCCGTACCGCTGCGCCAGGCACCACCATGCACGAACACCAGCACCGGTGAATTCTTTGCACCGCTAGCGAACCAGTCAAGCTGCTCGATGGCACTGGGCCCATAGCGCAGACGCTGGGGCTCACCGATACGCCGACGAACCTCTTCCGAGGCCGTGGCATAGCGCCCCAGCACCTGCGCGCGGTTGGGGGCGTAGACGTTCTGGTCGTAGACCGCATCCAGCTCGGCCTGGTCGTAGTCCAGAAACACCGCCGGGCCACGCACGCGGTCTGCGGGCAAAGGCGACGGCGGGAAGCCGGTGGGGTCGAGCGCCGGAATGGTCGACATTTAACGCTCGCTGCGTGTGGCCAGAAACAGCCCCGGTGCGATAACGCCCCGGGTCATGGCTTTGAATTCACTTCGCGCGACGGCTGCCAGAACCATAGCTCGCGAATGAACTGAAAATAATAGGCCGCGCCCCAGCGCAGTATCTGCAACTTGCGCTCACCGCCAATTCGCGGCGGCTCATCTCCGGGGATTTCGGCAACTTTCATCTTCGCCTTCGCCGCGCGTACCGACAGCAATGGTTCCCAGCTTATCTTGGTGCCAAACAAGCTCTCTGGCAATGCATGTGCGTCTTCGCGGTCCAGTCCGAGTTCGTAAGCCAGCTGCTTGCGATAGGCACGGTAGATGACCATGACATCGGTATAGCGGCCGCCATGCAACAGGTTCACGGTGCGGGTAAACAACCAGTTACCGAAACCAGTCACCACATCGTCATCCTCGCTTTTCGCATCGCCCAGATAGCGTGAGGCAATCACCATGTCGTAGCCCTGCTTCATTTTGGCGATCAGTTGCGGAATCAGCTCAGCCACGGAATTACCATCCGGACTGAAGGTAATCACGACGTCACCAACGACTTGCGGCCAGACCTCGGTATAGGCGTGG
>CAIPUP010000291.1 GCA_903868285.1 uncultured beta proteobacterium | reverse complement strand
TTTCAGCGCCGGCAAACTCAAGCCGCTGGCCATCGCCCGGCCGCAACGACTGGCGCTCTACCCGGATGTGCCGACCCTGCGCGAGGCCGGCTTCCCGGATATCGATCCGCGGCCGTGGTTCGGTCTGTTCGCATCGGCCGGCACACCGCGCGCCATCGTGGCGCGGATACAGAAGGATGTTGCGGCGGTGATCAACGACGCGGAGTTTCGCGAACGTGAAATCACCGGCAAGGGCTATGGCGCAGTGGGCAGCACACCGGAGGAATTTGCCGCATTCCTGAAAGTCGATCTGGAATACAAGGGACGCCTGATCCGCGTCTCCGGCGCCAAAGCCGAATAGTCGGACTAGGCTGAGTGGGCGGAGTAGGCGGAATAGGTGGATCAGGGCTTACCGGCTCAACCAATGGGAGAAACATCATGATGCTGCCGCTGAATTTCAATCACTGGCTGGAGAAGAACAGTCATCTGCTGCGCCCGCCGGTCGGTAATGCGCAACTGTTCCAGGACACCGATTTCATCGTCACGGTGGTCGGCGGCCCGAACCAGCGCACCGATTTTCATGACGACCCGCTGGAGGAATTCTTCTGGCAATTCAAGGGCAATGCCTATCTCAACACCATGCAGGACGGCAAACCCGGACGCATCGATCTGCCCGAGGGCTCGATGTTCGTGCTGCCGCCGCATGTGCGCCATTCACCGCAACGGCCCGAGGCCGACAGCATTTGTCTGGTGATCGAGCGCAACCGGCCCGAGGGCATGCTGGATGGGTTCGAGTGGTTCTGCCCCGCCTGTCACACGCTGCTGCACCGGGTCGAGGTGCAACTCAAGAGCATCGTGCGTGATCTGCCGCCGCTGTTCGAGGCCTTCTATGCCGACCCGGCCGCACGCACCTGCAAGCACTGCGGCACGGTGCATCCCGGCAAGAGTCCGGGCACGAATCCAGGCAAGGCCTAGCGAAAGAACGATCGAGCGATCAAGCTTTTGCAGCGAGCGTGGTGCGGCGTATCTGGATCAGGGTGAACATGCCCACCGCCCACAGCAGGCCGGTGCCGAAATAAACCCACTGCGGCTGGCCGTGATCGAGCACCCAGCCAAACATGGCCGGCGAAAACAACGAGCCGATGTCCATGCCGGTGTAGACAAAGCCATAGACGCGGCCACGCGCATTGTCCGGCGCGATATCGCGAATGATCATGTCGCGCAGCGGACTCACCACACCGAGTGAAAAGCCGCACAGTCCCATCATCATGGGCAAGGTGCTGGCCGGCAGCATGGCCGTGCCCAGAAATGCCACCAGGCTGGCCGCGATCACCAGCGCGGCGGCACACACCAGACCATGACGCTGAGTGCGGCTGACGACAAAGCCCCCTGCCACCATGCCGGTACCCGAGCCGACAAAGAACGCCGTGAGTGCCGACGCAGCCAGGATCTGCGGCATCTCGAACAACTGCATCGAAGCCGGAATGAGAAAACTCTGCAAGGCAATCACACCGGCGGCATTGAACATCAGGAACAGAAAGGACATCACCACGGCCAGTGTCAGTAATACCTTCCAGCCGGGCGCTGCGGCACTGGACACAACATCGGATGCAGTGCCAGTAGCAGTGCCAGTCGCAGAATCTGCGGCCGGCCGCCGATGAACATGGGTATCGATATCTTTTTGCGCAATGATCAGCGCCGTCACCAGAAAGCCGAGCAAGGCCGCACCCAGCAAGGCACCACGCCAGCCCAGCGGCCCGGCCATACCCAGCACCAGAAACGGTGCAACCGCCCAGCCGATGCTGCCGCCCATGCCATGAATGCTGAAGGCATGGCCCAGACGCGGGCTTGAAACACGGGCATTGAGAATGGCGTAATCGGCCGGATGGAATACCGCGTTGCCGGCGCCCGAGAGCATGGCCGCCAGCGCCATCAGCCAGTAGTTCGGCGCAAGACCGATCAGCAACACGCCAGTGCATTGCAACAGCAGACCACCGATCAGCACCTTGCGTCCGCCGATACGATCGACCAGAAAACCCGAGGGCGTCTGCATCGCGGCCGAGACCACATACATCATGGTCATGAGCAAGCCCAGCTCGGTGAACGACAAACCCATGTCGTCACGCATCAACAGAAACAGCGGCGGCATCACCAGCTGATTGAAATGCGATACCGAATGACCAATGGTGATCAGGCTTATGACGCGCGCATCGGCGCGAAACGGAATGGCAACAGAACTCAAGGGGATTCTCCTCGCAAGCGCCGGAGTATATTCCACCCTCTTTCTGCCCCTTTTTGCGAGTCTTGTCATGTCGACTTCGAACGCCTTTCCCCTGTTGTTCCAACCACTGCAAGCCGGTGCGCACACCTTGCGCAACCGCATCGCCATGGGCTCGATGCACACCCGGCTGGAATCAGAGCCAGACGCTGCGCAACGCCAGGCCGCGTTCTATGGCGAGCGTGCCAAAGGCGGTGCGGCACTCATCATCACGGGCGGCTACTCGCCCGATGCCTGGGGCAAGATGGAACAAGATTCCGGTGCACTGCTGAGCGCCGATCAACTGCATGAGCACCGCCCGATTGTTGAAGCGGTGCATGCGCATGAGGCCAAGGTGCTGCTGCAAATCCTGCATGCCGGTCGTTACGCACGGATTGACGATGATCCGGTCGGCCCGACCGATGTGCCCTCGCCCATCAACAAGCGCCGTATCCGTGCCCTGAGTGACAGCGAAACCGATCAATGCGTCAACGACTTCGTACGTTGCGCGCAACTGGCGCAACAGGCAGGCTATGACGGTGTGGAGATCATGGGCTCGGAGGGTTACCTCATCACCGAGTTCACCTCGGCCCGCACCAACACCCGCAGCGATCGCTGGGGCGGTTCGTTCGAAAACCGCATGCGCTTTCCGCTGGAGATCGTGCGCCGCACGCGTGAAGCACTGGGCCGCGACTTCCTGCTGACCTTCCGGCTCTCGGCCCTCGATCTGATCGACGGTGGTCTGACCGGTGATGAAATCATCGCCCAGGCGCGACTGCTGCGCGCCGCTGGCGTTGATCTGTTCGATACCGGCATCGGCTGGCATGAAGCGCGTGTGCCGACCATCGGCTACATGGTGCCGCGTGGCGCCTGGCGCTTCGCCGTGGCGCGCTTGCGCAAGGCCATCGATGCACCGGTGATGGCAACCAACCGCATCAACACGCCGCAACTGGCGGAGCAGCTTCTGGACGATGGCGTGTGCGACATGGTGTCGCTGGGCCGGCCGATGCTGGCTGACGCCGAATTCGCCATCAAGGCACAGCAAGGCCGCGCCAATGAAATCAACACCTGTATCGCCTGCAATCAGGCCTGCCTGGATTACATCTTCCGCAACAAGGTGGCGACCTGCCTGGTGAATCCGCGTGCAGGGAATGAAACCCGCATCCCGGTGGCGCGCCTGTCACCGGCAGCAACACCACAGCGTATTGCGGTGGTGGGCGCTGGCGCGGCCGGTCTGTCGTGCGCACTCACCGCTGCCGAGCGCGGCCATGTGGTGACACTGTATGAAGCCGCGCCAGTCATCGGCGGACAACTGAACCTTGCCGCAGCTATTCCCGGCAAGGAGTTCCATGAAACCCTGCGCTACTACCGTCATCGACTGGCAGCGGCTGCGGTGCAAGTGAAACTCAACACCCGGGTCAGGGCCGAAACACTGCAAGCCGAAGGCTATGCGCATGTGGTGGTGGCCACAGGCGTGCGACCGCGTGCCATGCAGCTGCCCGGCATCGATCATCCAAGCGTGATGCGCTACGACGAATTGCTCTCGGGCAGCAAAACCGCCGGTCAGCGTGTGGCCATCATCGGCGCCGGTGGTATCGGCTTTGATTCGGCGGTGTTCCTGACTGCACCGTCTGTTGGCGCAATGACCGCTGCGCAAGAGCAGCAACAGATCGATCAGTTCCTGGGTGAATGGGGGGTCGATGCCAAGGGTGTGGCCGACCTGCCCGGCGGCCTGATGCCAACGACAACGGCGAGCGCAACGACGCACAGCACAAGACAAGTCACGCTGCTGCAACGCAAGACCTCCACCCCGGGCAAATCGCTTGGGCTCACCACCGGCTGGGCCATCCGCGCCGAACTGGCACGACGCGGTGTGCAGTTCCTGGTCGGCGTGGAGTACCTGCGTATCGATGATCAGGGGCTGCATGTGCTGGTCGATGGCAAGCCACAGACGCTGGCGGTGGACAGCATCATCCTGTGCGCCGGACAGGAGTCCGAGCGCAGCCTGGTCGATGCGCTGCAAGCCAAAGGCGTGGCGCATAGCGTGATCGGCGGTGCCGAGGTGGCCGCCGAGCTTGACGCCCTGCGCGCCATCGATCAGGGCATGCGCTGCGCGCTGGCACTGTAGGTAAGGATGTCCGACATCGTTCCCGAACCCGGCAGCAGCCCCGCCAACAGCACACCACGCTCACCCGGCCCGCTGGGGCTGTTCCTGGTCTTCAACCAGATCGCCCTGTGCGGCTTTGGCGGCACCCTGCCGTGGGCCTACCGCATCCTGGTGGAGCGTCGTAAGTTATTGACGCAAAAGGAATTTACCGAAACGCTGGCGCTCGGCCAGATTCTCCCTGGGCCGAACCTGATGAACCTCGGGGCGATGGTCGGGCATCGCTTTGCCGGCTATCCCGGCACGCTGGCGGCGCTGTTCGGCCTGATGAGCCTGCCCTTCGGCATCATCATCGCCATCGGCATGGCCTATCGCGAATTCGGTGGACTGGCCCTGGTGCAAAAAGCGCTCGGCGGCATGTCGGCGGTGGCCTTCGGCCTGATCATCGGTACCGGCCTCAAGCTGGCGCTAGGACTGCCGCGACACTGGCGCGCCATCAGCCTGGTGCTGACCGGCTTTATCGGCATCGGGCTGATGCGCTGGCCACTGCTGCATGTACTGGCCATTGCCGGGCCACTAGGCGTGTGGCTGGCATGGCGGGAGCGGCGATGAACACCCCCACACCCGGACAGGAAGCAGAACCGCTGGATCTGTTCCTGCACTTTCTGATGTTCTGCCTGATCGCGGTGGGCGGCATCGGCACGGTGATTCCCGACATCCATCGCTATCTGGTCGAGAGCAATGGCTGGATGACATCACGCGAATTCCTGGATGCCTACACCCTGGGCCAGGTCGCACCCGGCCTGAACGTGATGTACCTGCCGCTGATCGGCTGGCAACTGGCAGGGATACCCGGCGCACTGGCCATCAGTTTTGCGGTGATGTTCTTTCCCGCCACCCTCACCATGGCCGTGGCCAGGGTACGCGCCATTGCGCCCGATGCCACCGCCGGCCGCGCACTGCGCGATGGCCTCAGCCCGCTCACCATCGGCTTCATCCTCTCCACCGGCTGGTTACTGGTGAACAACTCGGGCCATGAATGGCGCGGCCATGTGCTCACCGCTATCGCGGTCGTCATCACCCTGCACTCACGCATCAATCCGATGTGGCTGATGGCAGCGGGTGCCGTGCTGGGCTTGCTGGGCGTGGTGGGTTGAGGCACGCCCTCTAACCGGGGCCGTACCGATTACGGATGTGCCGTAATCGCGATGATCGTTATCTCGTTCTTATTGGTCCCGTAGCACCAGAAAACACGGTATGCGCCAGGCGAGCGGTTTTGCGCATAGGCCTCGAAAACCTTCAAATCAGAATCGTAGGGATTTGCGATCGAGTGGTATTCGTGCGTCTGAAGACCAGGATGGCGGGGATTTTCCTGCAGAAATTCGACGCACTTCACAACCTGCTTGAAGAGACCTTCCTGCCTGGAAGCCTTGGCTCTCTTGGACTTTTGCCGGTTCTGCAGCGACTTCTGCGCGGCTTCTTGAAGCGCATGAAACGCCTCTGACGCGCTCACGAGCCAGATCAATGCAAATGCCATTAATCGGCGAGCTTACTGGCCAATTTTGCGGCAGCTTTCAGATCAGGGGGATTTTTTGCAACCTCACCCTTCCTCGCCTGATCCAGACCCCGACGCAGGGAGGCCAGTGCCTCAGGATTCTCATACAGCCACGCCTCACGCTCGGGAATCACACGCGCCAGACGAACGATCACCTCATCGTCGCTAAGGTGCTCAACAATCACCGCACGGTTGGCAAAGCGCCCACCCAAGTTCAGGCGGCCTTTGGAGTCTGTGCTCTTGTGTACGGCTTGGGATGGCGTATTCATGCGCCGACTTTGGCCCACAGTGGGATATATGTCAAGTGGGAGTTTCCCACCAGCCATGGGCGGGTCATTTACGCCTACTCCACCTTCGCCCCCGATAACTTCACCGCCTGCGAAAACGTAGCGATATCAGCCGCCAGCTGAACAGCATATTGCTCCGGCGTGCTGCCGACCGGGTCGATGCCCAGTCCCTCGAAGCGCTTGACCGCCTCCGGGTGCAGCACTGCCTTGCGCAGTTCAGCGGCCAGCCTGGCCACGATGGCGGGTGGCGTGCCGGCGGGTAACAGTGCTGCGACCGAGGGCACCAGCTGCATGTCCTTGACGCCCAGCTCGGCGAAGGTCGGCACTTCTGGGGCCTGCGGTGTACGCACCGCCGAGGCCACGCCCAGCAATTGCACCTTGCCGGCCTTGATATGCGGCAGCACCGGGCTGATGGCGGTGAACAACACCTGAATATCGCCGGCAATCAGCGCCGGGGTCGACTGACCGCTGCTCTTGTAAGGCACATGCACCAGGTTCAGTCCCAGGCGGGTCTTGAGGGTTTCAGTCGCGAGGTGATGCACACTGCCTGTGCCCGACGATCCGTAGGAATACTTGCCAGGCTGAGCCCGTACCAGGGTATTGAACTCGGCCAGCGACTTCACCCCCAGCGATGCACTCACGCCAAGAAAAAATGGCGTGGTGCCAAGTAGCGATACCGGCACGAAGTCACGTTGGGTCTGGTATTGCGGATTGGCATACAGGGCCGGCACGATGGCCGTCTGCGTCAAGTCGGCGATCGCAACGGTGTAGCCATCAGCCGGCGACTTGGCCACAAAGACCGACGCGATGATGCCGGCGGCACCGGGCTTGTTTTCCACCAGCACCTGCTGGCCGCGCAGATCGCCACTGCTGTTCATGCGATCGGCCACCACGCGTGACACCACGTCGGTCAAGCCGCCCGCCACGCCCGAGGAAATGAAGCGGATTGGCTTGCTGGGGTAGCTGGACGCTGGCTCTTGCGCCAGTGCCGACTGCATCGGGAAGGCCATTACCAACACGAGGATGGATCGAGTCATCAGACCGAATTTGCAAAGCATCATGATTGGGAACCTGAAAAGAGTGTGAATTGATACCGCGTTGTTAGGAGCGCACAGTTAGAAGCAAAAAGAATTTGTGGCAGCATAGCAAGCATGCAGACACGGAGCAGCAATCATGCAAATCGTACCGCTTGAATCACGCCAGCTGACCCAGGCCGAGAACCAGATACGCGAGGGCGTCATCAAGGCCTATCGCCTGATCGAGGGCGTTCCCGGCCCGGCGAACTTCGCGTTGAAGCTGGTGAATATCGCCGGAAAATTCCACTCACCACGTCATCGCCACAACTTCGATCAGATCCGCTTTCAGATCGAGGGCGAGTTCGATTACGCCGCCGATGGTCATTTCGAAGCGGGTTCGGTCGGCTATTTTCCCGAGGGCACCCGCTACGGGCCGCAGACCTCGGACGGCGACACCTGGAATCTGTTGCTGCAGTTTGGTGGCGCCAGCGGCAGCGGCTATACCTCCGAGAGCGAGGAGGACCGTGCTGCGGCAGCCCTCAAGGAGCACGGCAGCTTTGACAAGGGTGTCTATACCTATCTCAAGCCAGATGGCACCAAGGTCAATCAGGATGCCTATGAAGCATTGTGGGAGCACATTCACGGCCGGCCACTGGTCTATCCGAAGCCGCGCTACGACAAACCGGTGTTCATGAAGTCGCAAAACTTCGACTGGCTACCGGTCTCGAATCAGCCCGGTGTTGCCAGCAAGTTGCTCGGTGTGTTCTCGGAGCGCGAGACCACCATACGCATGCTGCGCGTTGATGCTGCTGCAACGCTTTCCCTGCAAGCCGATAGTTTTTATTTTCTGATGCAGGGTGCCGGTAAGGTTGCCGGCCAGGCGTGCAGCCGGCACACCACCATTCGCACCGAGGACGGTGAACAGGGGACGTTCACCGCCGAAGCCGAAACCACGCTACTGCAGCTGCATGTTCCGGTGCTGTCAATGGAGCCTGCCCGGAGCGCTTGATGCCCAGGGCGTTCGCTGCTGCGGATGCCCTGCCCCCACATTTTCCCCGTTTGAATTGGTTGCTATGGATGGCTTGCGGCAGATGCCGAGAGGAGGCCAAACCTTGACTCTTAACTTTTATTAATCTAATCTTTGCTTAGATTTACCCGTCTCTCACAAGATTGCCAACCATCGCAAAGGAGCTCCCCATGCTGAATCGTCGACCGCGCATACCCTGCTTCGCGCTGCTGTTGCTCGTCAACGTCACTGGATCGCTACAGGCGCAGGACACCAACCCGAACGCGCCAGCGCAACCGACAACCCGACTGGAGTCCGTGCGGGTGCAAATCCATGGCGTACGCAACACCAACGGCGACATCGCCTGCGCCATTTTCAACGCAGCCGAGGGCTACCCCGAGGAATCGACCAAGGCCTACAAGTTCATCCGCATGGCAAGCCCAGGCAACAGCGCCATTTGCCAGTTTCACGACATCCCGCCAGGGACCTATGCCGTGGCGGTATTCCATGATGAGAACGCCAACGGCAAGCTGGATAAGAATTTCCTTGGCATACCGCGCGAAGGCTACGGTGCCTCCAACAATGTGCGCCCGAAAATGTCAGCCCCGGCCTTCAAGGATGCGGCATTCAGTGTCAAGGCGGGTGGTACCACCACTCTCAACATCGACATGGGGTACTGATCATGCGCACATTGCAAAACAAGACTGCCCTGGTGACCGGTGCCTCGTCCGGCATAGGCGAGGCTATCGCCCGCCAATTGGCGTCGCAAGGCTGCAAACTGATTCTGCTCGCACGCTCAGAAACCGCGCTACAACAATTCGCAGCCCAACTGCGAGGCGCGCATGCGGTACAAATCGAGGTGCTGGCGGCGGATCTCGCTCAACCGGATTGCGGCCCAGCCATTCAGCAACAGATCCAAACGAGAGGGTTACAGGTTGACATCCTGATCAACAACGCTGGCCTTGGCGCATACGGTCCATTTGAAACACTCTCCGCCCACATCGAACAGGAACTGATTGCCGTCAATATCGCTGCCATCGTCAGCCTCAGCCACGCCGTCATTCCCGGCATGCTGTCTCGCGGCTCGGGTGCCATTCTCAATATCGCCTCCACATCGGCCTTTCAACCCTGTGCCTTCATGGCCGTATACGCGGCAAGCAAAGCCTTTGTGTTGAGCTTCAGCGAGGCGCTATGGGCTGAATATCGCGAGCGCGGCATCCATGTGGCCGCGCTCTGCCCCGGACCGGTTGAAACTGCATTCATCGCCAAGCTACACAACGAAGATATTCGCAAGACCCCGGTATTCGCACACACCATCCAACCGGAGCAAGTCGCAGCCGAAGCGATCAAGGCCCTCAAAAGCACAGCGCCGTCCCGCATCATCGGAGTCAAACACTGGCTGATGGCAAATTCCACCCGCCTCGCCCCTCGCCGTCTGGTGGCAAAGGCGGGCGCCAATATTCTGCGCCCCCCCGAACAGCCCCGCTGACTACTATGCGTGCCAAGGTCAAAGCCAACTATCACCACGGCGATCTGCGTCGTGCCCTGATGGACGTCAGCATCGATATTTTGAAAAAGCATGAAGTCGAAACGCTGAATCTGCGCAAACTGGCCGTTCTGGCCGGTGTATCGCCGGGCGCCCCTTATCACCACTTTGCCGATCGCGCAGAGCTGGTGGCGGCCATTGCCAATGAGGGCTTCGAGTTGCTCGAAGGCAGCATGCGCAAGGCCACTGCAACGTGTGCCAACGAGGCCAGCGCCAGACTGGAAGCCTTGGGCCAAGCTTATGTGCACTTCGCCATCTCGCACCCTGGCTATTTTCGGGTGATGTTTCGTCGGGAAACCCACAACAACGCCACCACCGCCATGCGCGGCGCAGGGCAACGTACCTTCCAGTTGCTATGCGATGCCATCACGGCCTGTCAGCAGGCGGGCAGCGCACCCGCCGGTGATCCGCAACCGTTGATTCTGCATGCCTGGGCTGCGGTGCATGGCCTGTCCACTTTGTTGGTCGACGGCGATTTGAAGGGAATTTCGATTCCAACCCAGCAATTGGCATCCGTGATGACCAATCTCATGCGCCGGATGCTGATCGCGCTGGCCGAATCGCCGCCTGGAGATTCAACCTCTGGCGATTCAACACCGTTGCACCGCTGATCAGGAGATTTTCATGATCCACAAAGACCGCATGACTGCACGCCTCGAGGGTGATCTGGCATGAAACCTACGCCATTCAAGACGGCGCCAAGGTTACGGGAGCGTATGAAAACATTTACATCAATATGCCCGCCTTCGGTCTGGGCAAGGCCGGCATTCTGAAAAAAACACAAGGCAAGTACAGCACCGCCCGCGGGCGTTTGAGCGCTGAATCAACAGGCACTTGATATAGTCCACGCCATTGCTTTGACATCCACTTTGAGGGGAATGGCGCATGAAAACCTGGGGATTCAACAAAGGCCTGTATGACCTTGGCACTGGCTGCTACGCCTGGATACAACCGGACGGCACCTGGGGCTACAGCAACTCCGGTCTGATTGCCGATGGCGGTGAATCACTGCTGGTCGATACGCTGTACGACCTGCCGAAAACCCAGGAAATGCTGGATGGCTATCGCAAGGTGGTTCCGGCGGCGCAGAACATCGGCACCCTGGTCAATACGCATTCCAATGGCGATCACTATTTCGGCAATCAGCTGGTGCATGCACCGCGCATCGTGGCCAGCCGCGCCTGCGCCGAAGAAATGGCACAACGACCGCCCAGTCACCGCGCCCAGCAATTACGCGATTGGCGCGAACTGGGCGATGCTGGTGTGTTCTTTCACGAAAATCTCGGTGGCAAATTCGACCTTGAGAACATCGAACTGGTGGTGCCGAACGAAGTGTTCGAAAAAACGCTCAGCCTGCAGGTGGGTAGCAAAACGGTGGAGCTGCATAACGTCGGACCGGCCCACACCGGCGGCGATACGCTGGCCTGGCTGCCCAAAGAAAAGGTGGTCTATACCGGCGACATCATTTTTGCCGACGCCCACCCCATCGTCTGGGATGGCCCGGTCTCGAACTGGATCAAGGCCTGCGATCAGATGATCGCCTGGGGCGCTGAAATCGTCGTGCCGGGTCATGGTCCGATTTGCGATCTGGATGCGGTGCGCGCCACCAAACATTACTTTGAGTATCTCAGCCTCGCCGCCCGCAAGCGTTTTGATGCCGGCATGAGCGTCGACGAGGCAGTGGCCGATATCAGCTTCGATGAGTTCCGCGACTGGCTCGACCCGGAGCGGGTGGTGGTGAACGTGCACTGCCTGTATCACGAGTTCCAGGGCATTCACGCCGCACCCGACTTCATGGAAATGAGCGCCAAGATGCTGCACTACCGAAACAAACTAAAAGCGGCCAATGTCTATCCGCACAGTGCCTGCCATCATGGCCATGAACACTGTGATGGCCAGCACTGAACATCAATCGGGCAAGTTGCCCAATTCAAACGCCCGCACCCTGCCCTGCTCCCACACCAGCCCTCCACCCTCGGGCACCGGCTGCCAGTGTGCAGCCTGGTTGTCCGAGGGCTCCGAGGCAATCGTCGTCACCATGCCCTCGGGCGTGGTGGCGCCAGGCAGCGCGGGCGATCCGAAATACAGCGTGGGTGATGCCTGATCACTCGAGAAACGAAAGGCCCAGATCCGCTCTCCATCACTCAGTGCGGCGGATAACCGTAGCGGCTCGCGCACCTGGTGTTGCGCCATCACCTGTAACACCTTGCGCAGCGTGCGTTGCATCGCCATGACCGGGTCTTGTACCAGCCCTTCGCCCAGCGCGATCAGAAACAGCGCTTCGCTGTCGGTGGTGCCCAAGCGATGGCGATAGAGCGATGCATCGATCAGTGCTTCCACCGCTCTTCGGCACTCCTGCCAGCCACCGATCTGGCCGTTATGCATGAAGCTCCACTGTTCATGCACGAAGGGATGACAGTTATTGCGCGACACCGATGTGCCGGTGGAAGCCCGTACATGCGCCAAAAACAAGCCCGACTGAATCTGCGCCGAGAGCGAGCGCAGATTGGCATCGTTCCAGGCTGGCAGGATGTCCTTGAACAATCCAGGATGCGGTCGATGTCCGTACCAGGCCACACCAAAGCCATCGCCGTTGGTCGTCACCCTGGCTTCGCGTGCGGCCAGGCTTTGCTGCACCAGCGAGTGGGTTTGATCAAACAGTAATTCCTGCAGATAAATCTGCGGACCGGCATAAGCCACCCATCGACACATCACATGCTCCGCTAGCCTTGTCGCTACAGTTTTTGCGCTCGCCAGTAACCGGTGAGCTCGAGATAACCACGTCCATTCAACAACTTGCGTGAATGCTCGGCGGTATTCAGCGCAGACGAACGCACCGCGCCTTCCCAGTAATAATTGCCGGTCGAGGCACGGGCATCCAGCTCCTGGTCATCCATCAATGGTTTGAGTTCGAGGCGCATGGCATCGGCGGCCCTGCCCAGCACCACCGCCATCGCCACCGGATAGCTGGCGCCGGAATGCGGTGAACGCCACTGCCGCAACACCTCAAACCGCACATCCTGCGGTGCAAAGCGCTGCACCTGACCATCGCTTCGACGATGCGTTCCTCCCGCCCACACCACTCCACCCTTGGCGTCACGCAGGCGAAATGCCATCAGCGCGCCACCATCTTCCATATTCAGCCCGACCCAGTCCCAGCCGACCGCTTGCGCTGCCATGGCCTCACTCGACCATTCATGATCCAGCCAGGCCACGCCTTTGACCGGTTGCGCGGTGTTTGCAGCTTGCCCTG
>CAIPUP010000290.1 GCA_903868285.1 uncultured beta proteobacterium | reverse complement strand
GGTGCTGATCAAGGATCAGGGCGACGTGCTGGGCATGCCCACCACCATGGGCTCGGTGCTGTTCAAGGACTTCCAGCCGCAGCGTGATGCGTTTGCCATTGCGCGCCTGCGTGCTGCCGGTGCCTTGTTTCTGGGCAAGACCACGCTGGGGGAGTGCGGTGCGGGTGATACCCATGGTTCGCTGTTCGGTTCCACCAGCAACGTCTACGACACCACCCGCACTGCAGGTGGATCATCGGGCGGATCGGGCGCGGCCATCTCGGCCAACTTGGCTGCGGTGGCGCTGGGGCAGGAAGGCTTTTCCTCGATACGCCGTCCGGCCGCCTGGAACGGCATCGTCGGCATGCGACCCAGCGCCGGTCTGGTCAGCCGTAGCGGTGTTTTTGGTGGCTGGCCCGCGCTGAACGGCTCGCTCGGGCCGATGACGCGCACGGTCGAGGATGCGGCGCGGGTGCTGCATTGCCTGGTGGGTTTTGATGCGGCCGATCCGGTCACGGCGCGCGGCGTCGGGCAATTCGATTTGCCCGACCCGACGCAGCTGAACCGCGATGCGCTCAAGGGCGCACGCATCGGTGTGCTGCGCCAGAGCATGGGTTCGGGCAGCGAGCCCGATAGCGCCGACTTCGCCAAGGTTGGCGTGGTGTTCGATGCCGCCATCGACGAGTTGCGTGCCGCCGGTGCTGTGGTGATCGACCCGGTGCAGATCGAAGATCTGAACCGCCTGCTGGCGCTGCGCTCGAACAGCCTGGCCGAAGAGGAGGGCGCGTTCGCGCACTATCTGGCGGGCGTGAAGAATCCGCCGTTTACCGACCGCAAGCAGGCCATCGCCGATCCACGCTTTGCCAAAACGTTTCAGGGTGTCAAGACGCGTTGGTTAAAAAACCCAACAGAATCAGGACATTACGCATCGATGAAGGCGCGCGAGCAGCTGCTGACCAACTTGCTCAAGGCCATGGCCGAGCACCAGCTCGATGCCATCGTGCACAAGGCAGTGGAACATCAGCCGACGCGCATCGCCGATGGCATCGCGCCGCCGTTTGTCGATCAGAAAGGCGCCTCGCACCTGAACACCTTCTTGCTGTGGGTGCCGTCCATCGTGGTACCGGCCGGCTTTACCAGCGATGCACTGCCGGCGGGGATTACCTTCCTGGGCCGGCCGTATGACGATGCCCGCATGCTGCATCTGGCCTACGCCTATGAGCAGCACACACGGCATCGCCGCGCGCCGGTGTTTCAGTCTGCCAAGGCGGGATAGAGCGTCCGGGCGGTGTGACAAAAAATCTGCGCCTGATCGCTCTCGGGCAGAAACGACAGCGCCTGCCGGCTTTCGTCCAGTATTTCTTTGAGCGTGCCGCTGGAGGCGGGGAAGTTCGAGCCCCAGGCGATGCGCGCTGCACCGAAGGCCTGGAGCAACTGGGTGAAGAAGCTCTGCGGACTGGCCTTGCCTTGCTTTGAGGCGCGTACGGTGTCGCTGGTGAGTTTCAGGAACACATTGGGATACTTCGCCAGTTCGAACACCGGCGCTGCCTTGGCATAGGGCGCGCCATCATCCAGTTCCGGTTTCATCAGGTGATCGATGATGATGCGCACCTTCGGGAATCTTGCGGCCATGCTGTGCACCATCGGCAGCCCGGGAAACCGCACTTGCAGGCAGACCGGGATGCCCAGCGCCTCGACCGTTTCCCAGGCCGGGAAGGTTTGCGGATCGTCCAGCCAGCGTGACTGCGTGGTCATGGTGCTGCCGGCGGTAAACAGACGCAAGCCGGTGAGCCCCTGGTCATACCAGTGGCGGATACGCTGTGGTGCATCGGTCGCCAGCGCATCGACCGAGAACACACCGGTGAAGCGTGCAGGGTGGGCCTTCACCGCGGCCAGCACATAGGAATTGTCGTGGCCGTAGCAGGTCGAGGCCTGCACCAGGGCCGATTTACCGATGCCTGCTTCATCCATGGCAGCGATCATCTGTTCGAACGACACCGGTCTATCCTTTGACCAGGTGGATTGATGGCCACCCAGCGGACTGCGCGGAAATGTTTCCAGGTCGGTGGTGATGACGTGCGGGTGGATGTCAATGACGTTGAAGGTCATGCGGGAATCCTGTTGGGGAAAACGGTGTGAAGGAGGCTGGTCTGCAACACTGCGTCAGCCAGACCGGGGCGCGCAGTTTACCGAGCTTCTCCCTGCAGGCGGTGCTGTGCGGGCCGTGTTGTAGGCTATGGATGCAGTGCGTCTTGCAAACTCTGGAGTTCGATGATGAGCACCTTGCTCGAAGTTGGTCAACATACGGTGTTGTGGATGGAATGGCTGGGAGTGGCTGCCTTCGCCGTGTCTGGTGTGGTGGTCGCCATACGCAAGAAAATGGACCTGGTCGGCATCTGCGTCTGCGGATTTCTGACGGCGTTCGGGGGCGGCACGTTGCGGGATGTGTTGATCGACCGCCGACCTTTTTTCTGGGCTGAGCACCAGAGCGTTCTGCTGGCCGTGCTTTTGTTGTGTGTCGGGTGCGCCACGCTGATTCGAGTTCAAGATCTTGAGCGCGGCGAGCGATGGCTGCATCTGCCCGATGCAATCGGACTGGGCGTGTTTTGTGCAATCGGACTGGATTTGTCATGGACCTCCGGCCAGCCACCGCTGGTGGCGATCCTGATGGGCGTCATCACTGGCACCTTTGGCGGCGTCTTGCGCGACATGGTCTGCAACGAGGTGCCACGCCTTTTCAACGACCATCGCCCCTATGCGCTTTGCGCCCTGGCCGGTGGCATCTTGTATGGCTTGCTGGTGTGGCTTGATGCGCCGGGCTGGTTGCCGGCAGTGGCCAGCGCATCCCTCACCACCGGTTTGCGAATCATGACGGTGTGGCTGGACTGGAAGCTGCCGCCGATTGGCCATCGGGACTGAATGGGTTGTGCCGGATCTTTTGTGCCGGATCAATCCGGCATGCGCATCGACAGCATCTGATCCAACGCCACATGCCAACCCTGGCAGCACCAGACGTTGGACAGCAGCCGCTGGCGGATATTGGCGGGAATCGATTCTCAGCGCTGACTGGCTGGCTTGGTGAAAGTGGGCAGTGATTCAATCGCCACGGATCACTCCTCGAATAATTCAGAGTGCGTGCCTGCCCGCACAAAGATGATGGCGTTGCCATCCAGGCGGTAAATGAGCAGGAAGTCGCCGCCGATGTGACATTCGCGGTGGTCAGCCCAATCACCCTTCAGCGGGTGATCCCGCCATTCAGGCCCCAGCGGCGCATCGTTGCCAATGAGTAGCAACATCGCCTCCTTCAGCCGCTTCAGGTCGTGGCGGCCCGAACGCGAGAGGCGTTCCCAGTCTTTGAGGAAAGTCTTGGTGTAATCGCTCGCCCTGGGCAGCGGCGCCCGCTTACTGCTGGCGGGCTTTTTCGAGGTCATCGATCAGGGCGTCTGCAGACTCAAAACGGGCGGTGCGC
>CAIPUP010000289.1 GCA_903868285.1 uncultured beta proteobacterium | reverse complement strand
GTCCTCACCCGAGCTGGCGCTGGCGCTGGATCGGCGCATCACCCGTGGCTGGATGGACAGTGCGCCGCAGCGGGTGTTCTCGTATGCCATGCGCAGTGATGATCGCGAGCTGGCCCCGAGCGCCTTGATCGAGGCTTGGCCGCCGGGGCAAGACAGCGGGCAAGACAGCGGGCAGTACAGCGCGGCGGCGCCAGCAGCCTTTCCTGGCGTGGTTCGACATCCTCTTTGGCATGAAACCTTGCAGGCTGCCGCCGCGATTGAACAGGTCACGGAGTCGCGCGTGCCACTGCTTCCATCAAGCGCTGAGTCGCCGTCCGGGCCCGTCACATCGCAGGCGCTGCCTACCAGCGGCGGTACGCGCTTGTTCCTCGATCAGTCGGAATGCGCCTTCCGCGCTTTCGCCGCGCACCGTCTGCATGTACGGCCGCTGGAGATGCCCTCCGAAAGTCTGGATGGTCGTGATCGTGGCAGCCTGTTGCACACGATGATGGAGATGCTGTGGCTGGACTTGAAAGACAGCCAGTCGCTGCAGGCGGCGATCGGTGCTGACGGTTTGCAAGCGTTGCTGGAACGGGCTGCAGCACAGGCAGTACAACGCTGGCGCGGTCGCCGGCCGCAGGCGCTGGGCGAGCGTGAGGCGGCACTGCAACAGCAGCGCCTGGTACAGCTGGTTGGACCCTGGTTGCATCTGGAAGCCGAGCGTGCGGACTTCACGGTACAGAGCGCCGAGCGCGGGCAGACGCTGCAAGCCGGTGGCATTGCCGTGCAGGGGCGGCCGGACCGTATCGATCACACCGCGCAGGGTGATCTGGTGATTGATTACAAGACCGGCACTGCTGGCAGCAGCGACTGGATCGGCAGATCGGTCGAGGCAGCGCCGAAGGATTTGCAGCTGCCGCTGTATGCCCTGGCCAACCCGGCTGTGAGCGGCCTGGCAGTGGCGCGCATCAAGGCTGGTGAGTTGCGCTTTGTTGGTCTTGCCCGTGAGAGCGGCATGTTGCCCAAGCTGCACAAGGTGCAGTCGGTGACCGAAAGCAAACGTTTGGAGGCGCTCGGCATCGAGAGTTGGGAGGCCTTACGCGAATACTGGCACCGTCATGCCGCGGCACTGGGCGCAGCCTTTGCTGCCGGTGCGGCCGAGGTGCAGCCGCGTCAGACACCGCAGAGCTGTCGCTATTGCGGCATGCAGCCGCTCTGCCGTATCGCCGAGCGTGCCGGCTGGGATGGACTGGCGCCGGAGGAGGGGGCTGACGATGGCAGCGACGAACCTGGCAGCGACGAATCTGGCAGTGATCAATCAGGCAGTGACCAACGCGGCGGTGACAGCGATGCCTGACTCTTTCGTTTCGCCTCTTATTTCGCCGCTGCAGCAGGGCGGCGAGGATGCAGCCGCGCGCGCCGAGGCGCTGGATGCATCACGCTCTTTCATCGTGCAGGCCCCGGCTGGTTCGGGTAAGACCGAGCTGCTGATACAGCGACTGCTGGTGCTGCTGGCGCAGGTGGATGAACCGGAGGAAATCGTCGCCATGACCTTCACCCGCAAGGCGGCGGGTGAGATGCGACGGCGGGTGTTGCAGGCCTTGCATCAGGCACGCACGGCACCCTGCCCGACCGATGTGCGGCACAAAGCATTGACCTGGGCGCTGGCGCGGGCGGTACTGCAGCGCGATGCCGAACGTGACTGGCAGATCGAATCGAATGTTTCCAGGTTGCGGTTGCAGACCATCGATTCGCTGTGTGCTTCGCTGACGCGGCAGATGCCATTGCTGTCGCGCTTTGGCGCGCAGCCCGAGCCGATCGAGGATGCCAGCCGGCTGTATCGTGAAGCGGCCCGCGCCACGCTGGCCGTGCTGGAGTCCAAGGACGCTGACAAGGCAGCGAGCTCGGAGGATGCCGCCACGCTGCTGACGCATCTGGATTGCGACAGCGAGCGTGTGATCGACTTGCTGGTCGACATGCTGGCGCGGCGTGATCAATGGCTGCCGGCGCTGCGTCACACCGATGATCGTCAGGCCTTGCAGGCGGTGTTTGCGCAGGCCCAGCAGGAGGGTCTGATGCAGGTGGATCAGGCGCTGCGCGCCGTCGACCCCGCTCTGCCCGAGCGGCTGTTGTCGCTGGCGCGGTTTGCTGCCGGCAACCTGCAGCAGGCGCTGACCGGGCGGGGCCTGTCCGGGCGGGGCGAGAGTGCGCAGCCACCGCTGCTGGCCTGGTTGGATGTGCAGCAATGGCCAGGACACGCGCCCGCAGATCTGCCGAAATGGCTGGGTCTGGTGCAAATGCTGCTGACCGGGGAGGATGCGTGGCGCAGTCCGAACGGCATCACCAAACGCATTGGTTTTCCTGCCGCCGGCACTGCGCCTGATGCGGCGCTGGCGGCCTTGTTTACGGAGAGAAAAGCGACTCTGGCTGGCATCCTGGAGCAGCTGCGCCAGGCCTCGATATCGCCATCGAACGTAAACGCCGCGCCGTCGCCCGCACAGGCCTTGCTATCGAGCCTGGCTGC
>CAIPUP010000288.1 GCA_903868285.1 uncultured beta proteobacterium | reverse complement strand
GCGCGTTTTGCCGGCGCTGCCACTTCTTTTTTCTTGGTGCGGCCAGGACGCGTCTTGCCATGCGAACCCTTGAAGACCTTGCCCTTGAATGTGCGCTTGTCGCCCTTGCCCATGATGTTGTCCTGAGTTGAATACGGTTTTGAAAACGGGGTTTGACTGCATTACAGCCGCGCATTCTAAGCCAGGGCGGTACCCCCACACCGCTATAATCGCGTGTTTCCTGTCAAACATGGTCCGTAGCGCGATTTACTCGCCGTCACGGCCAAGTGCACTGCACGCCTGCCGCCCACCGACCGCGATTCGCCAACCCCGATCTGCGGACCCGATCTACCGACCCCAGCTGCTCACCCAACCATGTCCCTGGAAATCAAACATCATCTGAACACACTGCTGGTGCAAGCCCTGCAGCAGGTCGCGCCGAACGAGCCCGCGTCGCTGATTGTGCTCGAGCGTCCCAAACAAGCCGAGCATGGCGACTACGCCTGCAACGTCGCAATGCAGCTGGCGCGCAGCCTCAAGCGCAAGCCGCGCGAGCTGGCCGAAGCGCTGGTGGCGGCGCTGCCGGCATCAGACTGGTTGCACAGCGCCGAGATCGCCGGGCCTGGATTCATCAATCTGCGACTGCAGGCCGCCGCGCGACAAAACGTGGTGCGCAGCGTGCTGCATCAGGCGGATCGCTACGGGCTATCCGGCCAGGGCCAGCAGCAAAAAGTATTGGTGGAGTTCGTGTCGGCCAACCCAACCGGCCCGCTGCATGTCGGACATGGCCGCCAGGCCGCGCTGGGCGACACGCTGTGCGCGCTGCTCGCCAGCCAGGGCTATGCCGTCACACGCGAGTTCTATTACAACGATGCCGGCGCGCAAATCGCCAACCTCGCGCTGTCGGTACAGGCGCGCGCACGCGGATTGACGCCCGAGGCTGCGGAATGGCCCGCCGACGGCTATCGCGGCGATTACATCAGCGATATCGCGCAGGCCTATCTGGCTAAGCAAAGTGTCGGCAATGACAAGGTGGCAACAGTCATCGCCAGTGGCGATACCAATGACCTGGAGGCCATCCGTTGCTTTGCCGTGGCCAGCCTGCGCTGCGAGCAGGACCTCGATCTGCAGGCCTTCGGTGTGCGCTTTGACAACTACTATCTTGAATCCTCGCTGTACAGCGATGGCCGGGTCGAAGCGGCGGTACAGGCGCTGACCGCCGCTGGCAAGACCTATGAGTCCGAAGGCGCGCTATGGTTGCGCAGCACCGACTATGGTGACGACAAGGACCGCGTGATGCGCAAGTCCGAGGGCGGCTGGACCTACTTCGTGCCGGACGTGGCCTATCACATCACCAAGTGGGAACGCGGCTTTCAGCGCGCCATCAACATCCAGGGCTCGGACCATCACGGCACCATCGCACGGGTGCGCGCCGGACTGATGGCGGTCGGACGCGGCATACCGGCCGGCTATCCCGACTATGTGCTGCACAAGATGGTGACGGTGATGCGCAGTGGCGAGGAAGTGAAGATCTCCAAGCGCGCCGGTTCCTATGTCACGCTGCGCGATCTGATCGACGAAGTGGGACGGGATGCAACGCGCTTTTTCCTCGCCTCGCGCAAAGCCGACAGCGAGTTCGTGTTCGACATCGATCTGGCCAAGTCGCAGTCCGAGGACAACCCGGTCTATTACGTGCAGTACGCGCACGCCCGCATCTGCTCGGTGCTGCAGCAGGCCGAGGACAAGGGCATGGCACTGCCCGTTTCCCTGCACACTGCATTGACCAGCGATCCTTCAGCGCTGGATCTGTCAGCCCTTCAAGGCCCACGCGAGAGCGCGCTGTTGTCACGTCTGGGCGACTATCCGGAAATGTTGCACGACGCCGCACAGGATCTGGCCCCGCATCAGCTGGCGTTCTATCTGCGTGAACTGGCTGGTGAATTTCACGCTTACTATAATGCCGAGCGGGTACTGGTTCCGGAACAGGACGTGCGCGTTGCACGCCTTGGCTTGCTGCTGGCAGTGCGTCAGGTGTTACGTAACGGCCTGGCGTTGCTCGGGGTCAGTGCTCCCGACAAAATGTAGCCACAGCGCAAGACAAGCACCGCAGAACCTCCAACCGGGACAGATACGCATGGCAAGCAAAGACTACAAAGCGCGTCCGGCAACTCAGGCTCACTACAGCGCCCGTAGCGGCGGTGGTGGCGGTTTTCTGCCCGGGCTATTCATTGGCTTTTTACTCGGCCTGGGTCTGGCCTCGGGTATCGCAGTGTATTTTTTCAAGACCCCGCTGCCCTTCGTCGATCGCACCAAATCGGCCAGCGACAAAGGCACGGTTCCGGGCAAAGAAGCACTGAAGGACGCCAAAGACAGCAAGGACGGCAAGCCGCGCTTTGATTTCTATCGCATCCTGCCCGGCCAGGAAGAGCCCGTCACCGAGAAGCAGGTGCGCGATGCAACCAAGGCAGCGGCCAAGGGCAATGAAGTGGCGCGCGACAACTACTTCCTGCAAGCCGGTTCATTCCAGAACCCGGCCGATGCCGACAACCTCAAGGCACGTCTGGCCATCATCGGCGCGGAGGCGCTGGTGATGCCGAGCGACCTGGGTGACAAGGGCGTGTGGTACCGGGTACGCCTGGGCCCCTACAACCGCATCGAGGACATCGACCGCGTGCGCGGCCAGCTGGCGCAGAATGGTATTCAAGCGTCACTGGTTCGCATCAAGGATAGCGACGCGCAGAAATGACAGTCTTGGTCATGCAACGATCACCGATCACGTTCAAGGAGCCACGCATGCGCAACAACTCTCTCTCCCGGACTGTAGTGCGCCTGGCGGCCGCGCTGCTGTTAGGCGCCCTGGCTCTCAACCCGACACTGGCGCAGCAATCTGCCATTGAAGAGGGCATGGACTACACCACGCTGAAGATCCCGCAGGCGGTGGATGTCGCCGGCAAGGTCGAGGTGATTGAATTTTTCTGGTATCGCTGCCCGCACTGCCATGCGCTGGAGCCAGCTATCGAGCCGTGGAGCAAGAAGCTGCCGCGTGAAACCAACTTCCGCCGTGTTCCGGCGGTGTTCAGCGATGAATGGGCGCTGGACGCACGGGTGTTCTATGCCCTGGAGGCCACTGGCGACTGGGCCCGTTTGCACGGCAAGCTATTCGATGCCATTCACAAGGAAGGTGGCGTGAATCAGCGCGGCGCGGCGTATATCGCCTGGGTCAATCAATGGCTGGGCAAGAACGGCGTCGATGTCCCCAAATTCGAAGCCGCGCTGCGCTCGTTCTCGGTCGAATCGCGCGTCAAGCGTGCGGCGCAGATGAGCCAGGCCTATGCGCTGGACGGCGTGCCGGCCTTTGCGGTGCAGGGCAAGTTCCTCATCAGCTCGAGCCAGACCGTCACCCGTCAACGCATGCTGGATGTCACCAGCGCGCTGGTGGAACAGCAGCGCCGGCTGCTGAAGTAAGCCTCCACCTGGCCCGGACCCAGGGACCCAGGGACCTAGGACTCACGAACTCAGGGACGCACGTAGCGCAACACCCCGTCCTGGGGTGGCAAGCGCAACAGCCGTCCCTGGGCCAGCAGATAGTGCAGATGCGCCATCGATTCGCCCATGGCGAAAAACATCTGATGACCGTCCAGTTCACGCCGGAACAACACCGGCACCAGGTCAGCCGCGCTGCGCGGTGAATCGCAAGCCGCCTCCAGTTCCGCCAGGCGCAGCCGGTGATGCTCGGCCAGCTGACTGGCGCGCTCGCGGGCACCGCGAAACGGCAAACCATGCGAAGGCAGAACCAGGGTATCGGCCGGCAGACTCAGCATGCGGGCGGTGGAATCCAGGAACAGCGCCAGCGGATTGCCCTCGGGCTCATAGGCCTGCACGCTGACATTGGTGGTGATGCGCGGCAACAGCATGTCGCCCGAGATCAGCACACCCAGCGCTTCGCAATACAAGGAAATATGCTCCGGGCAATGACCGTAACCGGTGATCAGACGCCAGCGCCGCGACCCGATCTCCAACTCGGCCCCGCCCAGCAAACGCCGATATCGCTGGGCAAAGCTCGGCACATGCGTGACGAAATAATTGCCGCGTACCGACATGCTCTGCTCGCTGGCCGCCGACAGGCCATTGGCGCGATACATCTGTAGCAGCGCTGCGGTGTTATGACCGGCCGCAGTATCGCGTGCGGCATGACACACCATGTACTCCGACAGCGACATCCACACCGACACGCCAAAGCGTTCGGCCAGCCACTGCGCATTACCCGCATGGTCGGGATGATGATGGGTGAGGATGACCCGGCTGACGCCGCGCTTGCCCAGCGGAGAATCAAAGAACTGCTGCCACAGTGCACGCGTGCTGTCGTTGCCGATGCCGGTGTCCACCACCGCCAGCTGCTCGCCATCCTCGATCAGCCACAGATTGATGTGATTGAGCGAGAACGGCAGCGGCATGCGCAACCAATACACGCCGGGGGCCACGGCAGTGACACTGCCGGCTTCGGGCAGATCAGGAAAGGGGTATTGCAGCGCGACAGCCTGGGAGACACCGGGCGCGGCATACGATGAGGCATGGGGGCTGGACATGAGCAACGGCTTTCTTTTTGACCACGGAGAATGCATCTCGACGAATC
>CAIPUP010000287.1 GCA_903868285.1 uncultured beta proteobacterium | reverse complement strand
GGGCTGGGGCTGTTTGCCATCCATGACGATGAGGATGTGGCCGAGGTGCTGGGTGTGCCGACCTATCGCTACAAGCTGGCGGCCTTCGGTGTGTCCTGTGCCCTGGCTGGGGTGGCCGGCGGCATCCATGCACTGTTCGTGTCCTATGTCACGGTTGGCGAAACCTTCTCCATCATCGTGCCGCTGAACGTGGTGCTGATGAGCGTGCTGGGCGGCTCACGGCGCTGGTTCGGTCCGGCCATTGGTGCGACCGCGGTAACAGCGCTGCTCTACATTTTTACCGCTGGCGACTATGCGGTGGCCGGACGCGCTGCGGTCGGTCTGATTCTGGTGCTGGTGATCCTGTTCATGCCGCAGGGCATCCTGGGGCAGGTGCTGAGCTGGTACAAGCGCCGACAGAATCGCCTGGCCTTGCAATCCGCGCAGACAGGTTCCGCCGTCGAGAGCACGGCCGCCGGCATGGCCTCGGCCGGTGTGCTGGCGCCGCTGCAAGCTGCAACAACCGCTGCGACAGGCGAGGTGCTGCTGCGTGTTGAGGGCGTGTCGAAATCCTTCAGCGGAGTGCAGGCGCTGTCGGGTGTCGATATGCAAGTGCGTCGCGGCGAGATTCTCGGTCTGGTCGGGCCGAACGGCTCGGGCAAGTCGACCATGATCAACGTCGTCAGCGGTCACTATGTCGCGACCGCCGGACGCATCGAATTCGCCGGCCATAACCTGGTCGGCATGGAGGCGCATCGGGTGGCGCGGCTGGGCATCTCGCGCACCTATCAGATCCCGCGGCCGTTTGCGCAGTTGAGTGTGCTCGATAACGTCACGCTGAGTGCGATGTTCGGTCATGCCGGACTGGGACGCGCGGCGGCCGAGCAGCAGGCGCAACGCTGTATGGCATTCACCGGTTTGCAGTCCAAGGCCAGGGTGTTGCCCGATGAGCTGAACCTGCATCAGCGCAAGTTCCTGGAGTTCGCGCGCGCGCTGGCGGCGCGTCCGTCGCTGCTGTTTCTGGACGAGGTGCTGTCCGGCCTGACGCCTTCCGAGATCGATGAAGCCATACGCATGATTCGCGCCATTCGCGACCAGGGCACCACGATTGTGTTCGTCGAGCATGTGATGCGGGCAGTGATGGAGCTGACCGACCGGGTGGTGGTGTTGAGTTACGGCAAGGTCATTGCCGAGGGTGAGCCGCATGCGGTGATGCGCCGGCCCGAGGTGGTGACGGCCTATCTGGGGAAGCCGAATGTTTGAGGTCGATCGCATACAGGTGGCCTACGGTGCTGCGCCGGCGCTGTGGGAGGTATCGCTGTCCATCGCTGCTGGCGAATTGGTCTGTGTGGTCGGCCCGAATGGCGCTGGCAAGACCACCCTGATCAACGCCATCGCCGGACTGAATCGCATCAGCAGCGGTGCCCTGCGTCTGGATGGACGCGATGTGTCGCAGCTGCCGGCGCACCGCTTCTGCGAGCAAGGCATTGCCATCGTGCCCGAGGGCCGGCGTCTGTTTACCGGCATGTCGGTGCGCGAGAACCTGGAGCTGGGCGCTTACAGCGCGGCAGCCCGGCCGCGGCGTGCCGCCACGCTCGAGCGCGTGTGCGAGATCTTCCCCATCCTGCGCGAAAAAATCGAGGTGCCGGCCGGTTCGCTCTCGGGTGGCCAGCAGCAGATGGTGGCCATCGGCCGGGCACTGATGGCTCAGCCGCGATTGCTGTTGCTGGATGAGCCTTCGCTGGGTCTGGCGCCGTCCATCGTGCTGGACATGTTCCGGGTCATCCGCGAGATCAATGCCAGCGGTGTGGCGGTGTTGCTGGTGGAGCAGAACGTGGTGATGGCCATGGAAGTGGCACATCGTGCCTATGTGCTGGAAGAGGGCCGCATTGCCGCCCAGGGCGCGCCGGCCGAGCTGCTGGCACGACCGGAAATCCGTCGCGCCTACCTTGGCCACGAATAGCCGGGCTGGGTGCTGACCCCCGCAGTTCTCAGGTCATTCTGAGCGGCTGACTTATACTGCGCGATGGTGTTGTTCCATTGCACCATCGGCGTGCCGCTGCTGTGTGCGGCGCGCAGTACTTCTTTCTCTCCTCTTCGGTGTCCCCATCATGTCCCATGCTTTTATCTGCGATGCAGTCCGTACCCCGATCGGCCGTTATGCCGGTGCCCTGGCCAGTGTGCGCACCGATGACCTGGCGGCCTTGCCTCTCAAGGCGCTGATGGCGCGCAATGCCGGGGTCGACTGGTCTGCGCTGGAGGATGTGTTCTACGGTTGCGTCAATCAGGCCGGCGAGGACAACCGCAACGTGGCGCGCATGGCGCTGTTGCTGGCCGGCTTGCCGCCGAGCGTGCCGGGGGTGACGGTGAACCGCCTGTGTGCCTCCAGCCTGGAGGCGGTGGGTCAGGCGGCGCGCGCCATTCGCAGTGGCGAAGCCGATCTGCTGATCGCCGGTGGGGTGGAGAGCATGACCCGCGCACCGCTGGTGATGGCCAAGGCCGAGAGCGCTTTCTCGCGGGTGGCGAAAATCGAGGACACCACCATCGGCTGGCGCTTCGTGAATCCAAAGATGAAAGCCGCCTTCGGTGTTGATTCCATGGCCGATACAGCCGAAAACGTAGCCGAGGAATGGAAGGTGTCGCGCGCCGATCAGGATGCCTTTGCCCTGGCCAGCCAGCAGCGCTGGGCGCGTGCTCAGGCCGCCGGTTTTTTCGGCAATGAAATCATCGCCGTCGAGTTGGCCGGCAAGAAGGGTGCGGTGACGGTGTTCGATACCGACGAGCATCCACGTCCGGACACCACGCTGGAGCAATTGAGCCGGCTCAAGCCGGTGACGCGCGAGGGTGGCACGGTCACCGCCGGCAATGCCTCGGGCGTGAACGATGGCGCCTGTGCTGCCATTCTGGCCAG
>CAIPUP010000286.1 GCA_903868285.1 uncultured beta proteobacterium | reverse complement strand
TGAAATGCGTATCCGCCTGACGATTGACAGCGAGTTTGTCATTCGCGATGTGGTGGCGGCCAGCGACGGTCGGCCTTATCCCGGTTATTGCGAGAACATCGCACCGGCCTATGCGGTCTTGATCGGACTCAAGCTCGGACGCGGTTTTCGCAAGGCAGTGCAGCAGGCCCTGGGGGGAATCCAGGGCTGCACCCATCTGACCGAAATGCTTGGTCAGTTCTCCACCGTGGCGTTTCAGACCTTCGCTGGCAACCGTCGTGACAACGACAGCGGCGACACCCAGCCAGCGCAGCTTGATCACTGTCATGCGCTGGCTCTGGGCAGCGAGGCGGTGCGCAAGTATTACCCGCGCTGGTATCAGGCGGCGCGATCAGGGTCCTAGCCCGACCGTTTTCACCAACACAGCAGTACCACGCCGACACCGGGCGTATTTCAGGGAGAGAGCAAGAATGAAGATTCACGAGTATCAAGCCAAGGAGGTGCTGCGCGGTTTTGGCGTGGTGACGCCGCGTGGCATCGCCTGTTTCAATGTCGATGAGGCGGTGGCAGCAGCCAACACGCTGGGCGGCAAAGTTTGGGTGGTCAAGGCGCAGATTCATGCCGGTGGTCGCGGCAAGGGCGGCGGCGTCAAGCTGGCGCGCTCGGTGGACGAGGTGCGTCAGCTGGCCGGCGAGATACTCGGCATGCAATTGAAAACCCACCAGACCGGCCCGGAAGGCCAGAAGGTGCGGCGCCTGCTGATCGAGGAAGGTGCTGACATCAAGAAAGAGCTGTATGTCGGCATGGTGGTGGATCGCGGCACGCAGAAGGTGGCCTTGATGGCCAGCTCCGAGGGCGGCATGGACATCGAGGAAGTGGCGGCGCATACGCCGGAGAAGATTCACAAGGTGTTCATCGATCCCGTCGATGGCCTTGTTGATGCCGATTGCGATGCCGTGGCACGCAAGATCGGCGTGCCGGAGGGCTCGCTGGCCCAGGCCCGCACCGCGCTGCAAGGCTTGTACAAGGCGTTCTGGAGTACCGATGCCTCGCTGGCTGAAATTAATCCGCTGATCCTGACCGGGGACGGCAAGGTCATCGCACTGGACGGCAAGATCGACTTCGATGGTAATGCCATGTTCCGTCACCCGGACCTGCTGGCCATGCGTGATCTGGATGAGGAAGACCCGGCCGAAGTGCAGGCCTCCAAGTACGACCTCAACTACATCCAGCTCGATGGCAGCATTGGCTGTCTGGTCAATGGAGCCGGTCTGGCCATGGCCACCATGGACACCATCAAGCTCTATGGCGGAAGCCCGGCCAACTTCCTCGACGTCGGTGGCGGTGCCACCACCGAGAAGGTCACCGAGGCCTTCAAGATCATGCTCAGCAACCCCAAGCTGGCCGCCATTCTGGTCAACATCTTCGGCGGCATCATGAAGTGCGATGTCATCGCGCAGGGTGTGGTGGCGGCGGCGCGCGAAGTCAAGCTGTCAGTGCCGCTGGTGGTGCGCATGAAGGGCACCAACGAGCAACTGGGCAAGCAGATCCTGGCGGACTCCGGTCTGCCCATCATTTCCGCCGACAACATGGGTCAGGCGGCCGAACGCGTTGTGGCCGCAGCGGCAGCACATGCCGCCGGCAAGAAATAAGGGAGAGCAAGCGTGTCCATCCTGATCAACAAGAACACCCGGGTCGTGACCCAGGGCATCACCGGCAAGACCGGCCAGTACCACACCCGCACCTCGCGCGAATACGCCAATGGCCAGCAGTGCTATGTCGCTGGCGTCAACCCGAAAAAGGCCGGCGAGGATTTCGAGGGCATACCGATTTTTGCCAATGTCGCCGAGGCCAAGGCCAAGGAAGGCGTCAATGTCAGCGTGATCTATGTGCCGCCACCCTTTGCCGCCGCCGCCATCTGGGAAGCGGTCGAGGCCGACCTCGACTTGGTGATCTGCATCACCGAAGGCATACCGGTGCGCGACATGATCGAAGTGCGTGATCGCATGCGCAAGCAAAACCGTCGCACCCTGCTGATCGGGCCGAATTGCCCTGGCGTGATCACGCCGGACGAAATCAAGATCGGCATCATGCCCGGCCATATCCACAAGAAGGGTCGCATTGGCGTGGTGTCGCGTTCCGGTACGCTGACCTATGAAGCGGTAGGACAGCTGACCGATCTCGGTCTGGGGCAGTCCAGCGCCGTGGGCATTGGCGGAGATCCGGTGAATGGCCTGAAGCACATCGATGTCATGCGCATGTTCAACGACGATCCTGAAACCGAGGCGGTGGTCATGATCGGTGAGATCGGCGGCTCGGACGAGGAAGAGGCCGCGTTGTGGGTCAAGGACAACATGAAAAAGCCGGTGGTTGGTTTTATCGCTGGCGTCACCGCGCCGCCGGGCAAACGCATGGGGCATGCCGGGGCCATCATTTCGGGTGGCAAGGGCACGGCACAGGAAAAGCTGGCGGTGATGGAGTCCTGCGGCATCAAGGTCACCAAGAACCCGGCCGAGATGGGCAAGCTGCTGCAATCGGTGTTGAAGTAGATGCAAGCCCTACGCTGCGGAGCGCGTGCGCCGCAGCGTAGCGGGTCTTTTCGCACGTCGTCTATTCGATCTTCGCCTACTCGATCTTCGCCCCCGACTCGCGTACCAGCCGCGCCCAGAGCCGGGCGTCCTCACTCAGAAAACTGCTGAATTCCTCCGGCGAGCGCGAGCCGCTGGTCTCGGTGCCTTCGCGTGCCAGGGTCTGTCTCACCTCGGCCCGTTGCAGTACCGCCTGGGTGGCTTCGAACCATTTGCGTACCGCCTCGGGCGGCGTGCCCGCCGGAGCGAACAGGCCATACCAGAAGGCAATGCCAAAGCCGCTCAGGCCGGCTTCTTCCATGCCAGGCAGGCTGGGAAACAGCGCCGAGCGATTGCGGTTGGTGGTTGCCAGCGCTTTCAGCCGGCCGGCCTGTACCAGCGGCAGTACCGAGGGCGGGGTGGCAAAGGTCACCTGGG
>CAIPUP010000285.1 GCA_903868285.1 uncultured beta proteobacterium | reverse complement strand
CGAGTACGGCGCCAGCGCCAGCGTCGAGCCCGAACCAGCAGCGATGGCAGCGTAAATTTGCAAGGCCTCGTTGGACAGGGTCTCGGCATCCTTGAAGCGGCCCTGGGCCAGCAGCACCTGCGCCATGCGCATGACGGCGCTACCGCTCTGTGGCGAGTCCTTGCCCACGCGACTAAGCGTACGCCGCAACAGGCCACGCGCCACCAGCTCGGCCTCAAACAACTTGCCCTGCGAAACCAGCACCTGCACCAACCGCGCCTCGGCGAACTCTCGCGAGGACTGCAATCGCTGTTGCATCGCAGTGTCTTTGGCATCAGCGGCCTTGGTGATGCCTTTGTCCCAGCTGATGATGGACTGCCGCAATGCCGACTCGGCCTCGGCCGATTTACCTTGTGCAATCGCAATGTCAGCCTGGGCCCAGTCCCGGAGAGCCTCGAAATTTGTGATGAAGGCTTGTGCGGCCGGCGCGTTGCGGATGCGATTGAACACCGCCGTTCCCTGACTCCAGGAAGCCTTGGCCTCGTTCACTTCACCGATGAAAGCCTGGATACGGCCGACGTTGTACAGACTCATCAGCTCCTGTCCGCCACGCACATGACGGTTGTTGATGGCAGCCTGCCCGGCTTTGAGCGAATTGAGAAAATTACCGCTGCCCATCTCGCCCACCGCCAGCGTACGCAAATATTCCGCCTCGTCTGGCTCGCCCTCGGCCAGCTGCACCAGTTTGCGTCGATGCAGCAACATCACGCCAGCCAAGCCCAGGCTGTCGGCGGCATCGGCCAACTCAGCATGAAAGCGCATCAGCTCGCGCTTGCTGGCGCCCTCCGGCGGCTGGCGTTGCAAGCTGGCGCGGGCTGCAGCCACCTTGGCCGGATCAGGCTTGTATTGATGCAACAGACTGGTGATGTCGCCGATGCCACGCGGTGCGGAATCCGCGGCAACACTGAAGGCAGTTGGCAGCAACATCAGCGCTGCCAGGGATAAGCGGCACAGCGTGCGACGTGCCCAGGCGGGTTGGAAATGATCTAGCTTGCCCATGCGCCCTCCGAACAGAACTGCGAAATAATACTATAAGTTATTGATTTTAAACAACTTTTAGACCATCAAAGGCGTAGCCACAGCGCTCAAAAGCGCAATCCAAGGGCCACGCGGGTCATATCACTGTCGGTGAAATTCGCCTTCGGGTCATGCACCAGACGCACGAACCAAGGCTGCGCATTTGCCACATCGAGGGTCATGCTGATACCGGTGCCGTGATAGCGCTCGGCATCACGATCACTGCGACCATCGCGCTGAAACAGGTCCAGCGTAAACCGCACACCTTGCCCCAGGCGCTGCCGCCACACCGCATGCGTGACGCGCTGGCCGGTACCCAGACGGTTGTCGTGGATCTGGTACAGCGTGGCTTCGCTGCCGCTGCGCCAGCGACCGCCGACACCGATCAGGGTTGAGTCGTTGGGATCGAAGTTCAGGTTGTAGTACGGCCGCAGGTTGGTGCGCCCCAGGCCCAGCAGCACGAACAGCGGCTGCGCCTGGCCCGTTCCATCTCCCTCGCCCTGAACCGACTGCGCCGAGGCGCGATTGAATTCCAGCGTCACACTGCCACCGGCAAAGCCACGCGTCGCGCCCTGCACCGAAGCAATCACCCGACCCAGCGGCATGGCCCATTGCCGCTCATAGCCAATGCGCGTCTGCTGGAATTCGCGACCACGCTGGTAGTGACCAAGCCAGAACGTATCGACCTCGCGATTACCGCGCAGATTGATGTCCGCAGCCGAGCGCGCAGCAGTTTCGCTGTAAGCGCTCGGGGTGAGCTTCCAGGCAATCCGCTGCGGCGTGTCGAGCGGCTCGTTCTTTTCGATATCGGCACGATCTTCGATCGCGCGTGCGGGCATGCCGGGCAGCAGCAGCGCCAGGCACAGCAAGCACGTAGCCAGGCGCAAACTAAGCAAGCAAAAACGCCAGCTGGATGCGATTGAAGTTATCGGCGTCCTCGAACTGCGGCCAGTGCCCGCACTGATCCATCACCACGAACTGCGCACCACGGATGCCATCGGCCAGCTTGCGTCCGACCTCGACCGTGCTGCCCGGATCATGGGTGGTCCACAGCACCAGGGTCGGAGCCTCGATGCGCGCCCACTCCTCGGGCGTCATCAGGTTGGGCAGACGCACCTCGGGTGTGTGCAGACACATGATGTGCTTCATGCTGCGCGCCCAGTCCGGCTGGGTATAGACGCGATAGCGCATCTCCACCATCTCGTCGGTGACGATGGACGGATCGAGCATCAGCCACTCCAGGCGCTTGCGGATATTGTCGCGACTGGGTTCGCTGGAGGCCTTGATCGACAGTGTGTAAAGACGCTCGCTCGCCTGCGGGTCGTAGTGCACACCGGCTGCGGTGTTGAGAATGATCTTGCCCACGCGCTGCGGGTGATAGGCCGCCATATGCTCGGCCACCCAGCCACCGAGCGATTCGCCCGAGATATGGATACGGGTCAGGCCCATGGCATCCATGAAATCGCACAGATGGCGGGCGTAGTCGCGCGGCAGGTAATCCTGATCGGGTTTATCGCTGTAGCCATGACCGATCATGTCCAGCGCGAACACCCGGAAGTGCTGCGCATGCGCCGCGATATTGCGAACATAGGCTTCGAGATAGCCACCGCTGCCATGCAGGAACACCAGCGCCTCGCTGCTGCCGGCATGGGCAAAGCCCGCCTCAAGGTAACGCGTGCGTATCGGACCGGCCTGGACATAGCCCATCCGATATTCACAACCCAGCATGCTCAGCCACATCGACACGTTCATCACTCCTTGTTGTTAAAAGCGTTTAATGCACGGCAGCCATGTACGGCAAAGCCGACGCCGGGCGCGATCAATGCCGGGCGCGCTCAATCAATGCGTATCCCGGCCGACTTGATCAGGCCATCCCACATGCGCCGCTCGGCCACGATCAGGCGGGCGAATTCCTCCGGCGTGTTGCCCACCAGACGCGCGCCCATCGGGCCGAAGCGGTTCTGCAATTCCGGCAAGCGCAGTGCCCGGGCCGTCTCCTGTTGCAGACGTGCAATCACCGCCGGCGAGGTACGCGCCGGCGCCACCAGCCCGAACCAGGAAGAGGCCTCCACCCCCGGCAGACCGGCTTCGGCCAGGGTTGGCACGTCGGGCAACTGCGGCATGCGCTGGGCCGCGCTCACACCCAGAGCACGCAGGCGACCGGCCTTGAGTTGCGCCATCACTGTGGGCGGGTTGTCGAACATGCCCACGGTCTGGCCGGCAATCGCCGCTGTCACGGCCTCGGCCGCGCTCTTGTAGGGCACATGCCCGAGCTGCACCTTGGCCGCGCTCTGGAACAGTTCCATGCCCAGATGGCCGGTGGTGCCGTTACCGGGCGAGCCAAAGAACAATTTGCCCGGCTCTTTTTTCGCCAGGGCCATGAATTCCTGCAAATTGCGCGCGGGTGCATCGGCCCGCACCAGCATCAGCATCGGCATGTCGGCCACCACCGTGATGGGTGCAAAGGCCGTCTCCGGGTCGAAGGGCATGCGGGCATACAAACTGGCATTGATGCAAAGAATGCCGGTGGAAGTCATCAGCAGCGTATGGCCATCGGGCTCGGCCTTGGCCACCGCCTCGGCGCCGATATTGCCGCCCGCGCCGGTGCGGTTCTCGACGATGAAGCTGCCGCCGATACTGAGGGCCAGTCGCTCGGCCACCGCCCGCGCCAGCACATCGGCCAGACCGCCCGCAGCGAAGGGCGCAATGATGCGCACCGTGCGACTTGGCCAGCCTGGCGTCGCGACCGCGCCCTGGACCTGCGTCTGGGCCTGCACCTGCGCCTGCGCCTGAGAAAGTGGCAACAAAAACAATAAGCCAGCCACGATGCATGACAAGCCGCGTGAAAAGCGCGAACACAGCAAGGCCGAACGAATACGATGCAACATGGTTTCCCCCTCCGGTTTGAGAAGCAGCAAGTATAGGCGGCGCGCCTGTACTTGCCGCCTGACTGCATAGGCTGCATCGGCCACCTGCCGGCATTCGGTATGCTTGCCGTTTCGCAGAAAATACCGAGGACCCCATGAAACTTCGCAGCATCGAACTCGAACTGCCCGATATCGCCAGCGCCACCACCTTCATGCGCGAGGTCTGGGGCCTGTATGACAGCACACCGGCGCTCAGCAACATCGGCGGTAGCAACACCAGCTATCTGCGCGGCACCGGCGAGCTGCCCTATCTGTGGTCGATGCGCGAAGCGGCCAGCCCGTCGGTGCGCAGCGTGAGCTTCAGCGGCACCGCAGCAGAACTCGAGGCTGTGTCAGCGCGTGTGGTGGCCAGCGGCATGGCGGCACCCCGACGCGAGGACTATGCCGACGAGCCCGGTGGCGGCCATGGCTTCAGCATCCGCGGCTTCGAGGGTCAGCCCTACCGCTTCATCACCGGCGATGCGCGGGTGCAAGCCATGCCGATGCAGGACGACAAGCCGATCGAACTCAGCCATGTGGTGTTCAACACCCAGGACCGCGCCGGCGCCATGGCCTGGGTGCGCGATGTGCTGGGCTTCACGCTCTCGGATGAAACCCGCATCATGAGTTTTCTGCGCTGTGACGAGATTCATCACGCCATTGCCGTGGCCGATGCCAAGAGCGTCGGGCTGAACCATGTCGCCTTTGACATGCGCGACACCGATGCGGTGATGAAGGGCGCCGGGCGTCTGCGCGATCATGGCCATGACATCGCCTGGGGTCCGGGCCGGCATGGTCCGGGCAACAACGTGTTCTCGTATTTCGTCACGCCGTTTGGCGCCACCATCGAATACACCGCCGAAGTGCAGCGGGTGGATGCCAACTACCGCACCGGCCGGCCGGAGGACTGGACCTGGCCACCGCGTCGCAACGACCACTGGGGCATTGCCGTGCGCGACAACGCGCGCTTGCATGACGCCGAGAAAACCTTCGGCTTCAAGGCGGCGGCCTAAGGGTCAAGGCATCAGGCCGCGCTATTTCTTGTCTTCCAGACGGCCGATACGTCGTACGACATCGGCCATTTTTTTGGCATCGGTTTCCCAGAAACTGCGGAACTCGGGCGCATCACGGTAATCCAGCGGCTGGCCGGCCGCCTCCATGCCGGCACGGAACTGCGGGTCCTGTACCGCTTCGCGCACCGCCTCGCGCAGCCGGCGCAGTACCGGCTCCGGGGTGCCAGCGGGCGCATACAGCCCGGCCCAGATGTAGAACTCGGCCTCGATGCCAAGTTCCTTGAGCGTCGGCACATCCGGCAACGCCGGATGACGCCGCCCGCCCCAACTGGCCAGCGCCCGCAGCTTGCCCGCCTTGATGTGTGGCAGCACCGGTCCCGGTCCTGAGGCCAGCAGCTCCACCTGTCCTCCCAGCAAAGCCGTCACTGCCGGAGCCCCGCCTTGATAGGGCACATGGAACAGCTTCACATCCCCAGCCAGCGCCAGCATTTCCATCGGCGTGTGCAGCGCGCTGTACAAACCGGATGAGGAGTAATTGAACTTGCCGGGCTGGGCGCGCGCTGCCTCGAGCAACTCCTTCACCGACTTCAGCGGCGATTCGCTGCGCACCACCAGGATGGTCGGGTCTGAGGATATCAACGCGATCGGCGCGAACTGATCCAGGCTGTAGGCCGGCGTCCGACCATTGACCTTGTCGGCCTCGGGCAGGATCGACAGCGAGGACAAGGCCATCAGCAGGGTGTAGCCGTCCGGCCTGGCGCGTGCGACATGGGCATTGCCAATGGCACCGCCAGCACCGGCGCGGGTCTCGATCAGCACCCGCTGGCGCAGGATGCGCTCCAGGGGCACCGCAAGTGGCCGCGCAGTGAGATCAGCGACACCCCCGGGGGGGAATGCCACCACCATGGTGATGGGGCGTGCCGGGTAAGGCTCCGCGCCCGGGGCCGACTGCGCCATCGCTTGTGGCAGTGGCGGCAGCAAGCCGAGCAGACCCAGCCACGCCAGGGTTGCCATGCGCCGCTTTACAAGCATCTGCAGTGCAAGCACCGGGAACCATCGCATCCTTGTCATCGGCCTTCCTCCTTGTTTACTGCGCAGCGCCAAGCCGCAACGCGCATTCTCAACGCCCGGGTTCAATTCACCGAGATGCCCAGCTCGCGAATCAGCTTGCCGAACTTGTCGTATTCAGTCCGCAACACCGCAGCAAACTCCGCTGGCGGCATGGCCACGGCCTCGGTGGCCAGCTCGGCCAGACGCGCCTGCACATCCGGGGCGCGCAATGCCTTGGCGAAATCGCCATGCAGTCGCTGGATGATGGCCGGCGGCGTACCGGCCGGAACAAACAGCCCGCTCCAGCTGGCCATGACAAAACCGGGATAACCCGCTTCGGCAAAGGTCGGCACTTGCGGCAACAGCGCCGAGCGCCGCTCGCTGCTGACTGCCAGGGCGCGGATCTTGCCGGCCTTGACCTGCGGCGCCGCCACAAACACCGAGCTGAACAGTGCCTGCACCTGACCACCCATGAGATCGGTCATGGCCGGGCCGCCGCCCTTGTACGGCACATGCACCATGCGCAGACCGGCCGCGGCATTGAACAGCTCGCTGGCGAAGTGGTTACTGGTGCCGGTGCCGGGCGAGGCAAAGCTCATCTGTCCGGCGCGCTGCTTGCCCCAGGCGACAAAATCGCGCAGGGTCTCGGGCGCAATATTGGTCGGCGACACCAGCACCAGCGGCACCCGCGCCAGCTGGCTGACCGGGGTCAGGTCACGAAACAGCTCGTAGCTCAGCCCCTTGTACAGATGCGGATTGGCCGGCACGCTGTCGCCGGACATCATGATGGTGTAACCATCCGGTGCGGCCTTGGCCAGCATGGCCTCGGCAATGGTGCCGCCCGCGCCGCCACGGTTCTCGATGATGACCTGCTGTCCGAGCAACTCCACCAGGCGCGGATGCAGGCTGCGGGCATAGGTGTCCACCAGGCCACCCGGCGCAAATGGCACCAGCAGCTTGATCGGACGATCGGGGTAGCCCGCCGCGCTCTGCGCCATGACCGCCGGCGCGGTCAACGAAAACACGGTCAAGGATCGCAGCACCAGGCTGAGAAGAAATCGAACGGAAAACTTTTTCATTGCACACCTCTTGGTTACCAACGATGGCCTCCAGCGCGCCTTAAAACCATGGCTTAAACCGTGGCCGCGCCTGCCCCTGCGCCGCATGATACCTACAGCATCGCCCCTGGCCGCGTCCTCGGCTTCGCGCTGAAGCGGGCTTGACAGCCCCGGGGCGGATGCTAGACTTCGCGCCGTCAGCGTTGTTTCATTGGCAAACCACGGTTCCATTAGTAAAACACGGCAAAAGTCACGCTTGCCGCACTACTCATCTCCAACTCCACTCACAGGAATGCACCATGACTACGGAATGGCACGATGTCGGCGCCAGTGCGGATGTGTCCGAGGACATGCCCCTCACCACCAAGCTCGGCGACAAGGAAATCGGCGTGTACCGCCTCAAGGGCCAGTACTACGCACTGGAGGACGTCTGTCCGCATGCCTATGCCTTGCTGTCGCAGGGCTTTGTCATGAATGACGAAATCGAGTGTCCGCTGCATGGCGCACGCTGGAACATCTGCAGCGGCAAGATGACGGCCGAGCCGGGTGGACGCGATCTGCGCTGCTATCCCTGCAAGGAAGAAAACGGCCGGGTGCTGATTCAAGCGACCGCAACATGAACAAGACCGACCCCGGTTTCAATCCGCACCGCAAGCCGTGGGTGCAACCGCATCCGAACCAAGTTGCTGGCAAGGGCCACATTGAACGCCCGGGCGAGGTAGCCAACATCATCTGGCAGAACCGCTCCACCCTGCCGACCGAGTACGAGAACCGCCTGGGCGATGCGCTGGAGAAGGTATTCGGCAATGGCGCGGAAAGCCTGACCGAGGTGGTGGCCGGCTTGAATGAACTGGGCATGCGCGCCGCCGATGGTCAGCGCTGGAGCGAGGCCTCGTTCCAGGAAGAGATGAAACGGCTGGGCGCGAAATGACGCAGCACGCGCCCGGGGTCGGCAGCAACCGCAGCGACAGCAACATCCGCATCGAGTTTCGCAAGGTCAGCAAGCGCTTCGCGCCGCAGAACGCCGGCGCGGCACCGGTCACTGCGGTCGAGGATGTGTCGATTGCCATTGCCGATGGCGAGATCGTCTCGCTCATCGGCCCCTCGGGCTGCGGCAAGTCGACCCTGCTGAACATGGGCTCGGGCCTGTACCTGCCGAGCGAAGGCGAGGTGTTTGTCGATGGCGAACCGGTCACCGGCCCCAACCGCCATGTCGCCTTCATGCTGCAAAAGGATCTGCTGCTGCCCTGGCGCACCATCCGCGAGAACATCGAGTTCGGCCTGGAGATACGCCATGTCGACGCGGCCCAGCGGCGCGACACCGCCATGCGCCTGCTGAACAAATGCCGCCTGTCGGGTTTTGAAAATCACTACCCGCATCAACTGTCCGGCGGCATGCGCCAGCGCGCGGCACTGGCGCGCACCCTCGCCGTCGACCCGAAAGTGCTGCTGATGGACGAGCCGTTCTCGGCCCTGGATGCGCAGACCAAGATGGTGCTGCAACGCGATCTGGCGCAGACCGTGGTGGAAGAAAAAAAGACCACGCTGTTCATCACCCACGACCTGGTCGAGGGGGTGGCGCTGTCAGACCGGGTGCTGGTGATGTCACGCCGCCCGGGCCGCATCGTGCGTGAAATGAAAGTCGATCTGGGCGACCGCGGCGATCCCTTCGCCCGCCGGCTGTCACCGCGCATGGGCGCCTACGTCAAGGAACTGACCGACCTGCTCGACATCGGCCATCAGGAACTGCTATGAGCAACGCCAACACCCTCACCCCGCGCATGGCAGCGCTCAGCCTCGGCGTGCTGCTGGCCTTTCTGGCGGCCTGGCAATGGCTGCCACCGCTGTTCAATGTGCCCGAGTTCATCCTGCCCGGACCGCTACGCATCTGGAACGAGTTCCTGCGCATGATTGCGGTGGAAAAACTCTGGCATCACACCGGCATCACCGCGCTGGAAGTGGTGGTGGGCTTTGTGCTGGGCTCGCTGCTGGGCATGGTGATCGGCTATGTGCTGGGCGTATCGCCGCGTGCCGAGCTGGTGCTGTCGCCCTATATCCTGGCCTTGCAGATCGCGCCCAAGGTGGCCTTCGCACCGCTGTTCGTGATGTGGCTGGGCTACACCGTGTACCCGAAAATCCTGGTGGCGATCCTGATCGTGTTCTTCCCGGTGATGGTGAACGTGCTGACCGCCATTCGCACCGTCGACCCCGATCTGATCAATCTGGCGCGCTCGTTCTCCTCCAGCCGGCTGCAGATTTTTCACATGATCGAATTTCCCGCCACCCTGCCGCCGCTGTTCTCCGGCCTGCGCATCGCCTCCACCCTGGCCATCATTGGTGTGGTGGTGGGTGAGCTGGTCGGCGGCAATCAGGGCCTGGGCTACTTGCTGATGTACGGCGAAGGCCAGGGCAATACCGCCATCGTGTTTGTCACCATCCTGATGCTGACCCTGATCGGGGTGCTGGCCTATGGCGCAGTGGTGTGGGCTGAAGCACGCGTGCTGCATTACCTGCCGCGCGCGCAACACCATGCAACGTGACAACTTCGCAATGTCTCGACCGTGCAACCTGAACCTTGATGCCGCCAACGGAGCCGCGCCATGAGCCTGAGTACCACCACCCCACACGACAGCGCCGCCACCACCGACAACGCGGCCAACGCTAGCAACAACAACGCAGCCATCGATCCGGCGCGCGTCCGCGCCCTGCTCGATCGCGGTCTGCGCAATGCCTGGTACCCGGTGCTGCCGTCCTGGCGCATTCACGATGCGCCGGTGGGCATCACCCGCCTGGGCGAGAACATCGTGCTGTGGCGCGACAACCAGGGCCAGGTGCATGCCATCGAGGACCGCTGCCCGCATCGCGGGGCGCGTCTGTCGCTGGGCTGGAATCTGGGTGAGCGCGTGGCCTGCTGGTATCACGGCATCGAGATCGATGGTTCGGGCACGGTGCAAAACGTGCCGGCCGTGAACAGTTGCCCGCTCGAGGGCAAGCAATGTCTGCGCAGCTATGCGGTGCAGGAAATACGCGGTGCGGTGTTGCTGTGGTTCGGCGATGCGCTGCATCCGCAGCCTGCCAGCCTGGCCTTGCCCGAGCAGCTGAGCAGCCCGGACTGGGAGTCGATGCTGTGCACTGCCTTCTGGAAATGCAACTGGCAGTACGCGGTGGACAACGTCATGGACCCGATGCACGGCGCCTATCTGCATGCGGCATCGCACTCCATGGCCGAGGGCGACAAGCAAGCCGAAATGCGCATCCGCAAAACCGACACCGGCATCCTGTTCGAGAAGGTGTCGCAGCGCGAAGTGAACTTCGACTGGGTGGAATGGGGCGAGACCGGCGGACTGTGGATGCGGCTGTCGATTCCCTACCAGAAGCGCTTCGGTCCCGGCGGCTCGTTCTACATCGTCGGCTTTGCCACGCCGATCGATGATCAGCATTGCGAGGTGTTCTTCTGGCGCTGCCGCAAGGTCGAGGGCTGGCAGCGCGACACCTGGAAGTTCATGTACAAGAACCGTCTCGAGGGCCTGCACTGGGATGTGCTGGAGCAGGATCGCATCGTGCTGGAGGACATGGCACCGAATGCCCGCGAGCAGGAGTTCCTGTATCAGCACGACACCGGCATGGCGCGGGTGCGACGCATCCTGGAGAACCATGCCAGCACGCAACTGGCGGCACTGGATGCGGCCGGGCTGGCATGAGCGAAGCCCCTCATCAAGCTGCTGACCGGGCCACTGGAAACGCCCTGCTGCAGGGCAAACGCATTCTCATCAGCGGTGGCGCGCGCGGCCTGGGACGGGCCTTTGGCGAGGCCTGCCGGCGCGAAGGTGCGCAGGTGGTGCTGGCTGACATCCTGCATGCCGAAGGTCGAGCCAGTGCCGATGCCCTGGCGGCGCAGTTCGTGCCGCTCGACCTGGCCGACCCGGCCTCGATCGAGGCCTGCGTGCAACAGAGCGTGGCCTTGCTGGGCGGGCTGGACGGGCTGGTCAACTGCGGCGCCATCACCAACTCCGGTGGTCGCAACCTGGATCAACTCGAGATCGACACCTGGGATCAGGTCATGACGGTGAACGTGCGTGGCAGCTGGCTGATGAGCCGCGCCGCGCTGCCGGCGCTGCGTGCGGCCCGGGCCCAGGGTGGCGGGCGCATCGTCAACATCGCCTCGGACACAGCACTGTGGGGGGCTCCGCGCCTGATGGCCTATGTCGCCAGCAAGGGGGCGCTGATCAGCATGACGCGCTCGATGGCGCGCGAGCTGGGCGGTGATGGCATCACGGTGAATGCGATCGCGCCCGGCCTGACCCTGGTCGAGGCCACCGAATACATCCCGCAGGACCGGCACGACCTGTATCGCAATGGCCGCGCCTTGCAGCGTGCGCAACAGCCCGAGGATGTGTGCGGCGCAGTGGTGTTTTTCCTGTCCGATGCCTCGGCCTTTGTCAGCGGTCAGTTGCTGCCGGTGAACGGCGGCTTCGTGATGCATTGAAATATTCATAAGTTATTGATTTTATTGATATTTTTGGAGACGCTATGAACAAGCCCGAGAGCCACGATGCGCACGCTGCCAGCTGGGAGCGCCCGGCCAATGCCAGTTTCACGCAGTGGATGGAGTCGCGCGTGGCCCGCTATGAAGAGCGGCGCTACGACTGGGACGCGCTGAAGTTCCAGACCGACTTCGACCCGAAATACGGCCGCGCCCAGATGCGCTATGTCGGCACCGGCGGCACGGGTGTCACTGCCGACATCCACACCGTGCCGGCCGGCCACTTCACCTTTTCCACCATGGTCATCCCGGCCGGCCATGAAGGCCCGATGCATCTGCATACCGACGTCGAGGAAATCTTTTTCGTGCTGCGCGGCAAGGTCAAGGTGCTGTGCGAAAAGGATGGCGAGCGCTGGGAAGTGGTGTGCAAGGAGCGCGATCTGATCTCGGTGCCGCCCGGCGTGTATCGGGGCGAGATCAACATCGGCGAAGAAGAAGCGCTGATGTGCGTGATGCTCGGTTCGCCCCGCCCCATTACCCCGACCTACCCGCCCGACCATCCGCTGGCCGCGATCAAGCGTCCGGCGAAGTAGCGCAGCGCATAGTTCGTTGCCTTGCGCACGATGCAAACCGCTCACGACCCGGCCCTGCCACCCGCGCTGCAAAGCCTGCTGGCGACCTATCCGCTGCACAGCGTGACACTGCCCGGCGGCGCAGGCCAGATCGGATTGCGTCAGGCCAGCCCGGTGGTGGCGGCGGCGGCGGCGGCGGTGACGGCAGCAGCGGCCCCGCCGCTGCCGCTGGTGCTGCTGCATGGCATCGGCTCGGCCAGTGCCTCCTGGCTGTGGCAGTTACAGCACTTTGGCCGCGAGCGACTGGTGCTGGCCTGGGATGCGCCGGGCTATGGCGTATCAACAGCACTGTCGATGGCAGAACCACTGGCCGGCGACTATGCCGATGCACTGGAACAACTGCTCGATGCCCTGGGCATCGGCCCCTGCATCCTGGTCGGGCATTCGCTCGGTGCATTGATGGCAGCGGCCTTCGCCGCGCGCCATCCGCACCAGGTGCAACGCCTGGTACTGCTCAGTCCGGCCGCTGGTTACGGACTGGCCACGGCGGCACAACGCCAAGAAAAACTGCAGGCACGACTGGCGCTGATGCAGCGCCTCGGGCCACAGGGTCTGGCCGCAGAGCGCTCGGGCAATCTGCTGTCGCCGGCAGCTGGCGCCGAGGCGCGTGCCCTGGTGCGCTGGAACATGGCGCAGCTCGATGCGCACGGCCATGCCCAGGCAGCGCAGATGCTCGCCAGCGGGCGTCTGATCGAAGATGTGGCGCGCTATCGCGGTCCACTGCTGGTGGCCTGTGGCAGCGCCGATACGGTGACGCCCGAGCCGGGCTGTCGCGCCATCGCTGCCGCGGCACTGCAGGGCGAATACCGCAGCCTGCCCGGACTGGGTCATGCCTGCTATGCCGAAGACCCGGCCACCGTCAATGCGCTGCTGGCAACACAGTTGCCGGCCGTGGCTGAAACCGCATCCGGTTACTGAGCCAATGCAGCCTGCCAGCGACAGCGCGCGCTATCACGTACCGGCCCTGGAGCGCGGGCTGCGACTATTGCAGCTGTTCAACCGCCAGCAGGTGACGCTGGGCGCACCTGACATCGCGCGCGCGCTGCAGCTGTCGCGCTCGACGGTGTTTCGATTGCTGCAAACATTGGAAGCGCTGGGCTTTGTCGAGAGCCACAACGGCCAATGGCGTCTCGGGGCAGCGGTGCTGCGCCTGGGCTTTGAATACGCCGCCTCGCTCGAGATCACCGAGCTGGCGCGTCCGCTGATCGACCGGCTGCGCGACGACACCGGCTGTGCCGCACAACTGGCGATACGCGATGGCAGCGAAGTGGTGTTCGTGCTGCGCGCCAGTGACCCTTCGGCCTTCTCCAGCAATGTGCAGGTCGGCACGCGCATGCCGGCGCATGCCACGGTGCTGGGACGCATGTTCCTGATTGATCTGTCCGAGGCCGAGTTGCGGGCGCTCTATCCGCAATCGCGCCTGCCGGCCTATTCCGAACACACGCCGCGCAGCGTGGCCGAACTGTCGCGCCAGTTGCAGCAGGACCGGCTGCGCGGCCATGCCGTGAGCGAATCATTTTTCGAGCGTGGCATCTCGGCTATCGCTGCGCCGGTGCGCGATGGCAGCGCGCGGGTGGTGGCCTCGCTCTCGATCACCGTGTCGCAGCCGCGCATCGAGCCGGCCAGCCGGCGCGAACAGCTGGTGCAACAAGTGATGCAGGCCGCCGACACGCTGTCGCACCGGCTGAACTACCGGCCCGCCGCGCAACCCAAGACTCCTCACTACACCGACAAGGAAAGCGCTTGAACTCCGTCATCCAAACCACACGGCGTGCTGCGGCCGCAACATCGGCCGCAACCGCAAACACGGCTACGCCGCAACAGATCAGTGTCGGTGAACTGGTGGCGCGCTTTCTGTCGCAATGCGGCGTGCAAGCGGCGTTTGGCGTGATCTCGATCCACAACATGCCGATCCTGGATGCCTTCCATCGCCTGGGACAAGTGCGCTTCGTGCCGGCACGCGGCGAACAGGGAGCCACCGGCATGGCTGACGCTTACGCCCGCGTCAGCGGCGGTCTGGGCGTGGTCATCACCAGCACCGGCACCGCCGCCGGCAATACCTGCGGCGCGATGGTCGAGGCACAGACTGCCGGCACGCCGCTATTGCACATCACCGGGCAGGTCGAGCTG
>CAIPUP010000284.1 GCA_903868285.1 uncultured beta proteobacterium | reverse complement strand
TACTGCGGCGGACGCTTCTCGCGGAACGCCTTGACGCCTTCCTTGTGATCCTGCGACAGGATCAGCGCGCTCTGCGCCATGCGCTCGAGTATCCGACCGGAGGTAGCGTCGATGCTCTGGCAGGCGTTGATCACCGCCTTGGCGGCACCAATGGCTTGCGGTGCTTTTTTCACCAGCTTGTCGGCCAGTGCGCGTGCCTCGTCCACCAGCTTCTCCTTGGCCACAACGCGTGTGGTCAGACCGATCTGCAGCGCGCGCTGGGCGTCGATGAACTCGCCTGCCATCACCAGTTCCTTGGTCCAGCCCGGGCCGATCATCTTCACCAGCCGCGAGCAGCCGCCTGATCCGGGGATGAGGTTGATATTGCCTTCGGTGAAGCCAAAGCGCGAATCCTCGGCCGCGATACGGAAATCGGCCGCCATGGCCAGCTCCAGGCCACCGCAGGCACAGGTGCCGAACACCGCCGCGATAACCGGAATTTCCACCCGCTCGAGTACATCGAAAAAGTCGTGGATCCAGCGGTAGTGCACGCGGAATTCCGGCATCTTCCAGTCCTGCTCGAACCAGGACAGGTCGGCACCGGCACCGAAGGCACGCTCACCCTCGGCAAACAGCGTGATGCAGCGGATTTCCGGATTGCGCTCGATCTGCATTTGCAGCGCGGTGAAATCCTTTTGCATCTCGGCATTGAAGGTGTTCAGGCGTTCCGGACGGTTGAGCGTGATTTCAAACACGCTGCCGCGCATCACGGCTTTCACGGCCTTGTATTGATAGTTCGGATTGAGTACCGGATTGTCGTTGGCACTATTGCTCATGCGGTTTCCTTCTGATGAGGGCTGTGCGAAACAGGCTTACTGATTGCTGGCCAGGATTTCGCGTGTGCTGGGCATCAATTCCGCGCCGACTTTTTCGAAGGCGGCGAAGTGCGGAAACTTCAGGCCGCACTCTTTCATGTAGACCACCATTTCCTTCAGGTAGCGGTTGAGCACCTGTTCGGTGGAGTGGCGCTTGAGGCCGACCTTCATGCAGTAGTCATTGTCGGCGCCGGTGGGGCGGCCGAAGGCGCGCTTGACCGTGACCGGCAGCATGCCGTTGTAGACCGACTGGAACTCGGCGAACACCTTTTTGTCTTTGGCGAATTCGCGCAGGTTCTCGATGCCATTGCCATAGTGGCCTTCTTCATCTTCGAGCACGGAATTCATTTCCTTGGCCCAGGGCTCATAGCTGGAATCACGGTACTCCATGATCTGGTGGCTGCCAGCGCGATCGACGGTGAAATTGAACACCGCGATGTGAATCCAGTTGTCCAGGTCAAGGGACCAGAATTTGGCCGCGGAAGGACGCGTGGCATGTACTACCTCCGGATCCAGGCCCAGGTCCTCAAACAGTTTGCATAGCTGCGCGCTGTGTTCGGCTTCCTCTTCGGCGAATTCGGCCTGAATGAATTTTTCACGCAGGGTCGGTGCGCAGCCAATGGAGCGGCCGAACACTTCGGCGGTGGCGGTCTCGGCATAGAACTGACGCGTCATCAGACGGATCAGCATTTCGCGGTATTCGCCAGTGGCGTCCTTGGCAGTCTTGACGATGGTTGCACTCATGGTTTCTCCTCCTGGAGTTGGGTTGAATTTCTCGGCGGGATAGTAAAGGACTTACATAGGGCTTGTAAAGTCGCTTGTAAAAGTCTCTGGCAAATTGACCGCGAAAGCGCCGGTGCCGGGACCGGCTATTTGGTGATGACGCGCAGCACGTAATTCCACTGCCCGGTCTTGAAGGCCTGGCGGATGCCCAGAACACCAAAGGGTTCGATGTAGCGCGCGGCATCGATCCCGCCGGCATCCAGGGCGGTCCAGCCGAATTGCTGCAACAGCGCCGTGACGCTTGCCTTGGCCTCGGCGTCATTGCCGCAGATGAACATTTCCGGCTGGCCGCCGGGGAAATCGGGCTTGAACATATGCGCGTTGTTGACGCAGTTGAAAGCCTTGACCACCTTGGCCGTCGGCAGCAGGCGCTGGGTCATTTCGCCCATCGAGTCGCTGAAACCGACCGACAGCGCCAGCTGCTTGTCCGGCCCCATCTTGAGCGGGTTGGTGGCATCGATCACCACCTTGCCGGCAAAGTTATCCGGCCCTGCCAGAGACAGGGCTGATTCCAGCGCCGCACCACGCACTGCCACCACACAGAGCTGGCCGAAGCCGGCCGCCTGGGCGAAGCTGCCGGTACTGCAAGCAGCAGCGTGACCCTGCGCCGCCATCTTCTGTCGCCAGGCCTGCAGCTTTTCGCCTTCGGGTGTGCGCGAGCCGAGCATGACGCGATGGCCCAGGGTGAGGAAGGCGCGGCCGAGGGAACGGGCAACATCGCCCGAGCCGATGATGCCGACTTGCATGGGTGTGGTCACGGTTG
>CAIPUP010000283.1 GCA_903868285.1 uncultured beta proteobacterium | reverse complement strand
GGGCGGAAACTTGATGCGATCGGCACGCAGTTGCAGCAGCGCCTGCGGGTTGAGCAGGCGATAGCTGCGCCGTATGCCCAGGCCGCCGCGCCACAGTCCGGCGCCGCAACTGTCGCTGACCAGTTCATAGGCCTCGATGCGCACCGGATGCTGGGCTTCCAGCGTCTCGACCGGCGTGTTGGACAGATTCTGCGAGGCATTGGTGATGGCCTCGATGCCATCCTGGTCGGGGCGTGCACCCCAGGCGCCGCAGATCATGTCGACGATGATGAACGGGCTGCTGCCACGTTTGTCGCGGGCATGGGCATCCGGCTTGCGCCCGGAGATGCAGACCACGGTGTTGCCGCCTTCACCGGCTGCGGGAATGCGCCCTGGCACGATTTGCGCCAGTGCTCCCAGCATGGCGTCGAACACCCGGTAGCCGGTGAGCGCCCGTGCTGCCACCGCCGCCGGCTCTTGCGGGTTGAGCACGCTGCCCTCGGGCACAAACACCTCGATGGCACGGAACACGCCGGCATTGTTGGGTACGTCCCCGGTCAGCGCGCAGCGCACCGACAGGAAGGTGCACGACTTGGTGTAGGACAGCGTGGAGTTGATCGCCGCCCGCACCTGCGGCGCCGAGCCGCTGTAGTCGACGCTGACATGGTCGTCGTGCACGGTGATGGCAACCTGGATGGCAATCGGCTCGGGCGACAGTCCATCGTCATCGATGTGATCGGTGAAGCGGTAGGTGCCCTTGGGCCAGCGCCGGATCTCCTCGCGCGTCATGCGCTCGGCATAGTCGAGGATTTCCTCCAGATAGAGTCGGGCGGTGGCGCTGCCGTGGCGCTCGAACAGCTTGCCCAGTTCGCGCACACCCACCCGCGCGCCGGCATACTGCGCCCGCAGATCGCCCAGCACCCGCTCGGGCAGTCGCACGTTCAGCCCGATCAGGCGCTCCAGGGTGTCGTTCATCTGGCCGCGCTCGTACAGCTTGACTACCGGGATGCGCAGGCCTTCCTGATAGATCTCGGTTGAGTCGCTGGCGTTCGAGCCCGGCACCCGGCCGCCGACATCGGTGTGGTGACAGATCACCACGCAAAAGCCTTCCAGTTGCTGCTGATGGAAGAACGGCACGAACATGAAAATATCCGGCAGGTGCATGCCGCCCTGATAGGGGTCGTTGACGATGACCGCATCGCCTTCGGACAGGTCGTTGCCATAGCGCGCCAGCATCGAGGCCATGGCCTCGGGAATGGCCCCCAGATGCAGGGCGATGGTCTTGGCCTGCACCACCATGCGGCCATGCCGGTCGCAGATGGCGGCCGAGTAGTCCATCACATCCTTGACGATCTCCGAGCGCGCGGTGCGCAGCACGGTGTAGGCCACCTCATCGGCAATGGCGTCCATGGCGTTTTTCACCACGGCAAAGCTGATCGGGTCGAGCCCGGGTTTCAGGCTAGACCCGGGTTTTAGGCTAGACATGGCCAGGCTCCAGATCCAGGATGAGGTTGCCCACGGCATCCGCGCATACGCTGCAGTCAGGCGGCACGATCACCGTGGTGTCATACGACTCGATCACCAGCGGGCCTTGCATCCGTTGCGTGGTCATGGCGCTGCGCGGCAGCACCGGCGTATCGAGCGGCGGCAGGTCGCGCGCAAAGCTGATGCGGCGCGTGCTGCGCTGGCCCTGCAATGCCGAGGCGTCGAGCCGGATGTGCGCGAAATCGAGGCGTTGTGCGCGCCGGCCGCGTGCCGCGATGCGAATGTTCACCAGCTCCAGCGGCTCGTCATTGCTGTAGCCGAAGGTGTCGGCGTAGCTGCGCTGGAAGTCTTCGCGCAGCGCCCGCAATGCATCCTCGGTGATGTGCGCGCCGCGCAGTGCGATGGTCAGCTCGGAGGACTGCCCGAGATAGCGCAGATCGAGTTTGTGCACGAACTCCACCGCCTCGGGCGGATAGCCTTCGGCCGCCAGTGTCACCAGGCCTTGCTGGCGCAAACCCTCGGCCAGCGCTTCCAGTTCCTCGGGCCTGCAATCATCCAGGCGACGCAGATGGGCACGCAGAAAATCATGTCCGGCATCGGCCGCCAGCATGCCGGCGGCACAGAACACGCCAGCCATCACCGGCGCGATCACACGCTTGATGCCGAGCAGTCGCGCTACATCCACGGCATGCACCGGCCCGCCGCCACCAAAGGCAATCAAGCTCAGCTCGCGTGGATCACGGCCGCGCTCGACCGTGACGGCGCGAATGGCGCGCGCCATATTGACGTTGGCGACATGGCGTATGCCGTGCGCGGCATCAAGC
>CAIPUP010000282.1 GCA_903868285.1 uncultured beta proteobacterium | reverse complement strand
GCGATGGCCACTGGCGCCCCCATCAGTGCCAGCAAGCCGGCCACTGCACCCAGCGGGCCATGCAGGCGCGAACCCAGCACCACCGACATATTGATGATGTTGGGGCCAGGCAGAAACTGGCATAGCGCCAACAAGTCATTGAATTGTTGCGGCGTCAGCCACTGCCGCTGCTCCACCAGCACCCGCCGCGCCCAGGGCAGCACACCACCAAAGCCAGTCACACCGATGACAAAAAACGCCCAGGTGTATTGCGCCAGCGACGGCGGCAGCGCCAGCGAAGGTGGCCGCGGCGAATTATCAACAATCATTTCAGTCATGGCTGTCCGGCTTGCGACGGGCGCGCGGATGGGCCTGGTCATACACCTTGGCCAGATGCTGAAAATCCAGGCTGGTGTAGATCTGCGTCGTGGCGACGCTGGCATGACCCAGCATCTCCTGCACCGCACGCAAGTCGCCCGAGGACTGCAGCACATGACTGGCGAACGAATGACGCAACACATGCGGATGCACATGCTGGGTCAGACCGGCCTGCTGCGCCCAAAGCTGCAGACTGGCGCGCACCACACCCGGATTGATGCGTCGGCCGTGGCTGCCGACAAACAGCGCTGTTTCCTCGGCAAGGGCACACAGCGCGCGTTGCGCCAGCCAGGCTTGTAACGCCTGCAGCGCTTTGCCACCGACCGGCACACTGCGCCTGCGCGCCCCCTTGCCAGTGACGGTGACCTGGCCCTCGGCTTGCATTTCGCGGCAATGCGCCAGATCGAGACTGACCAGTTCTGCGAGTCGCAGACCGGAGGAATACAGCAACTCGAACATGGCCTGATCGCGGAGTCGTATGGCCGCAGCAGTCGCTGACTGCGCCACCGCACCAGCAATCTGCGCAGGCGCGTGATCGAGCAATTGCAGCGCGGCATCCGGCGAGAGCGCCTTGGGCAATAGCCGGGCCGATTTCGGTGCCCGCACACCGCTGCAAGGATTCAGCGCCAGGCCATGGTGGCGGGCCATCCAGTCAAAGCAGCTGCGCCAGGCCGACAACATGCGCGCCAGGGTGCGCGGCTGCAGCCCGCGTCCGTGCAGGCTGGCCACGGCACGGCGAATATCCACTGGGGTGAACTGTTGCAAGGTCTTGTCCGGAAACAGTTGCAGCAGACCATGCAGATCGGTGGCGTAGTTGCGTCGGGTGGCGGCGCTCAGCCTGCGTTGTTGCACCAGATGATCCAAAAAGGACTGCAACAAGCTGTGCGTCGCCGGCGGCAAACCAGCCTGTTGTTGCCCAGCTCCTGTCATCAGGTCGCCGCTGCTGCGGAGGTCGAGGCGTTGGCTGGCACACTGCCCAGCGCAGCCGAAATCAGTTCGCCCAGGCGCTCCAGAAACAGCGTGCCCATGCCGCTATAGAAGCGCTGCGGATCTTCACTCGCCAGCAACAACAATCCGGATGCCGGCGCGGCACTGTGCTGCGCGCCGGCATCCTCACCCTCGAGCAAAGGACGTAACGGGATTTGCGCCACCGACTTGATCGCCTGCGCATCACACGACAGCCACTGCAGCAGCTCGACTTGCTGTGGCGCACCGCAATAGGGGCTGCGCAACTCGGCCACCTGCTGACGCAAGGCGGCGCTGGGCATGCCGTCCGCTGTGACAGGCGCATCCGCCGGGCTTGCGACATCCCACAGCCGTAGCGCCACATGCGGCACGCCGAAATCCTCGCGCAGATGCTGGCCGAGGCGTGCGATCAATTCAGCACGCCCGGAGTGCTGCGCCACCGACAGCAGACCCAGCACCAGCCGATGCATCTTGTTGCCGATCGCATCGTTGTCCTCGCCAATGGCGATCAGTTCCAGCAGGCGCGCCTCCAGCACACGGCTGCGCTCACGCAGGTTCTGCACCTGACGCTCGCCCAGCGCGATGGCCTTGCCACCATGCGGATTGGGCAACTGGATGTCCGCCAGCAGTGCCGGATAGTGTTCGAAAAACAAGGGGTTGCTGCGCAACCAGACCGCTACATCATCGGGGTTCATCAAGCTCGATCTCTCCATGGAATACCGTCACTGCCGGCCCGGTCATGGTGACCGACTGCCCGCTCCAGTGAATACGCAATTCACCGCCACGGGTCTGCACCCGCACCG
>CAIPUP010000281.1 GCA_903868285.1 uncultured beta proteobacterium | reverse complement strand
GGAAGTGCGTCTGCGCACCAAGCAATTGATCCCCAGCGTCACGGTGCAGGAGAACTTCGGCATGTCCGAGGGCCTGATCATGTTCGTGCGCCTGGACGATCCGGAAGAAGTGCGACTGGAAACCTGCGGCCGGCAGATCTGCCCGGACGACGAGATTCGTCTGGTGGATGAGGAAGGCTGTGAAGTGGCAGCGGGCGAAACCGGCGAGCTGACCTGCCGCGGGCCGTACACCTTGCGCGGTTATTTCGGTGTGCCGGAGTACAACGCGCGCCAGTTCACGCCTGATGGTTTCTATCGCTCCGGCGATCTGATGCGCCAGCACCCCTCAGGCAACTATGTGGTGGAAGGTCGCAAGAAAGATCTGATCAATCGTGGTGGCGAAAAAATCAGCGCCGAGGAAATCGAAAACCTCATCCTGATGCATCCGGCGATCCAGAACGTGGCCTGTGTGCCAATGCCGGACGCGAACATGGGCGAGAAGATGTGCGCCTATGTCATTTTGCATTCAGGCAAGAGCGTGACGCTGAAAGAGTTGGTGGCCTTTCTGATGGACAAGGAAATCGCCAAATACAAACTGCCTGAGCGCCTGGAGACACTGCCGGAGTTTCCGGTGTCGACCTTTGGCAAGGTATCGAAAAAAGCCCTCGGCGAAATGATCGCGAAAAAACTTGAACAGGAAGCGAAGTCATGAGAATCATCGATCTGCATTGCTATCCCGGAACCCAGGTCTGGATCGACAGCCAGGGGCCGTATGTCGAAGCGCTGGCCAAATACTGGAACCGCGGCTGGGTCGGCAAGACCGAAGAGGCGGTGGTGCAGGAGTTCACCGAGGCCGGCGTCGAGGCCTGCCTGGTGGCGCTGGATCTGGAAACCACCGTGGCCACACCGCCTTGCACCAACGACTATGTGCACGACATGTGGAAGCGTCACCCCAAGCGCATCATCCAGTGCTGGGGCACGCTCGATCCGTTCAAGGGCGAACTGGCCATTCGCGAGGCGCAGCATGCGGTGCGCGACCTGGGTTTCATCGGCTTTCACTTTCATCCCATCATGCAGCACTTCGCCGTCAACGATCAGCGCTTCTATCCGCTGTTCGAGACCATCAATGAACTCAAGGCCGCAGTGATGATCGATGTCGGCACCACCGGCATGGGAGCCGGCATGCCCGGCGGCATGGGTGCACGCATACGCCACGCCCACCCCTCGGCCATCGATGATCTGGCGGCCGACTTCCCGAACATGAACATCATCATGGCCCACCCCGGCTGGCCCTGGGTGGACGAGGCCACGGCGGTCGCGCTGCACAAGGGCAATGTGTTCTGGGAAATGTCAGGCTGGGCACCGAAGTACTTTCCCGGCAATCTGAAAGTGGACATGCGCGCCCGGCTGCAGGACAAAATCATGTTTGGCAGTGACTACCCCAGCCTGCCCTATGCCCGCATCCTCAAGGAGTGGTCCGAGCTCGGCTATAGCGACGCGGTGATGGAGAAGATTTTTCACCAGAACGCCGAACGCGTGCTGGGGCTGTAGGAACGCGCATGCCATCCAGTTGCAAAGTCAGCAAGGCGCGCAGCTGGGCCAGGCCCTTGCTGCGCGCTGGCTTCGCGGCGGCGATCCACCAGCGGACGGCACCGGCATGAGTAAAAAAAATCGCCCGCGACACCATGCCCGGGTCCAGCTCGGCGCGCAGCTCACCACGCGCCTGGGCGCGGATCACCAGCATGCGCACCTGATCGATGGTGCGCCGGCGGCTGTCCTGAAAATCGGCCGCCAGACGACCGCTGGAATAGAAGGTCAGCTCCTTCAGCAGCAGGCGCGCCAGTGCCGGCTGACGGGCGAAGGCCTGATACCAGCACCCAAAGGCGCTCAGCAATTGCTGCAGCAAATCACCCTCGGACAGCCCGGCAAAGGCCTCGGCGGTGATGCGATCGAGCCGATCAACCCAGATCAGAAAAATCAGGTCGCGCTTGTCATCGGCATAGTTGAACAGCGTGCCCAGGCTGACACTGGCGCGGCGTGCAATATCGCGGGTGGTGGCGGCGTCATAGCCGCACTCGTTGAACAAATCCTCGGCGGCATCACGGATGCGCTCGCGCTTGTCCTGGCGATTGCGTTCCCGCCGGCCAGCCTTGGCATGGCTGCTGGTCACCGCGACCAGCGTGTTGGCTGAAGCTCGTGTCTTGACCATGTTTAAAGGGCAGCTCGATTTAGGCATCAATGTAAAACACGCATCCTAAACGCATCCCCTGCGCATTGCATCCTCTGCGCGTTGCATCACCCGTCTTTCGCAGTCTTATCTTCAATCCACTTTCGCGGAGCATCATGAAAAATACCAAACCTGTTGCACTCGTCACCGGCGCTGCCAGCGGCATCGGTTCCAGCGCTGCCGTGGCCCTGGCCAAGGCCGGCTATGACGTGGTCATCAACTACAGCCGCAGCGAAGATGCGGCCAAGGCCACTGCCGCCGCGGCACAGCAAGCCGGCGCGAAAACCCTGCTGATCCGCTGCGATGTCAGCGATGAAACCGGTGTCAACGCCATGCTGGCGCAGATCAAGACTGAGTTCGGCCGCCTGGATGCACTGATCAATAACGCCGGCACCACCACCAGCATGAAACTCAAGGACCTGGACAGCATCACGGGTGATGAATGGGACCGCGTGTTCAACGTCAACGTCAAGAGCGTGTTCCTGGTGACGCGTGCCGCCGCCGCCATGCTGCGTGAAGCCCATGGCAGCATCGTCAACACCGCCAGCATCGTCGGCCTGCGGCCCGGCCCGCAACCCCTGCCCTATGCCGCCAGCAAGGCTGCCGTGGTCAACCTCACCAAGACCCTGGCCTACAACCTCGGACCGGAGATCCGCGTCAATGCGGTGGCACCGGGCTGGATGGAAGGCGAATGGATGGAGCGCATGCTCAAGGACAAATACGACGACCTGATGGGACGTCGCGCCAAACTCACCCCGCTCAAGCGCTGCGTCACCGCCGACGATGTGGCGGAAACCATGCTTTCGCTGATCCAGGGCAACCGTTTTGTCACTGGTGAAGTGATCGTCATCGATGGCGGCTTTGCCAGCTCGACCTGAAACCGAAGCACCACGTTCCGCTACACCTCTGGAGGAGGAAGGCATGATCAGCAAACCCGGCAATCGGTATCAATCCGCAACATCGGTCACACCCGCAACCGCAGCAATGGGTCGCGCCGTCAGTACAAAGCCACCGTCGCGGGGCATCGGTCTGCTTGCGATGACACTGGGCACATTGGGTACATTGAGTACGCTGGCCACGCTGGGCCTGGCTCTCGGCTTTAGTCAGCACAGCCAGGCGCAGAGCTGGCCCACCAAGCCCTTGCGGGTGATCGTGTCGCAGACGCCGGGCTCGGCACCGGACATCATTGCCCGGCTGCTGAGCGATC
>CAIPUP010000280.1 GCA_903868285.1 uncultured beta proteobacterium | reverse complement strand
GGCGACATCAAGGATGGGGAGACTTCACTGACCCTGAAGGTGGTGGTGCCAGTGACCAGTCTTTGCCCGTGCTCCAAGCAGATCTCCGATTATGGTGCGCACAACCAGCGCTCCCACGTCACCATCTGGGCACGCAGCCAGTCGTTTGTCTGGATCGAGGAGCTGGTGGAAATCGCCGAGCGCAATGCCTCGAGCGAGTTGTACGGCCTGCTCAAGCGTCCGGATGAAAAGTTCGTCACCGAGCGTGCCTATGACAACCCGAAGTTTGTCGAGGATCTGGTGCGGGATGTCGCGGCCAGCCTGAATGCGGATGCGCGTATCGAGTGGTATCGGGTGGAGTCGGAGAATTTCGAATCCATCCACAATCATTCGGCCTACGCCATGATCGAAGGACCCAGCCAGGGCGAGGGCTGAGCCCTGGCGAAAAATTCAGTCGCGGAAATTCTGGAACTGCACCGGAATTTCCTCGACCGAAGTCCGTACCAGTTGCATGGCCGCTTGCAGGTCGTCTTTCTTGGCGCCTGAGATACGCACCGCATCGCCTTGGATCGAGCCCTGCACCTTCATCTTGCTGTCCTTGAGCAGGCGCACGATTTTCTTGCCGATCTCCTGCTCGATGCCTTCTTTCACCACGATCTGCTGCTTGACCTTGGTGCCACCGATCTTTTCCATGTTCTTGGTGTCGAGGGTGCGCACATCGATACCACGCTTGGATGCCTTGCCGACAAACAGGTCGCGCACCTGCCCGAGCTTGAACTCGTCATCGGCGTAGAGCGTGATGCTCAGTTCGCTTTGTTCGACCCGCGCATCCGAGCCCTTGAAGTCAAAGCGATTGGCAATTTCCTTCATCGACTGATCGACGGCGTTTTTGAGCTCGACCTTGTTCACTTCTGAAACGATATCGAATGAGGGCATGACGGACTCCTGCGTGCAACGTATGGAAAGACGGATCGCGATTATAGGTGGCCGGGCTTAGCTGCCTCGCTGAGTTGCCGCGCTCAGCTGCCGCGCTCAGCTGCCGCGATAAGTGCTGTAGCTCCAGGGTGAGCACAGCAATGGCACATGGTAGTGCTGGTCGCTATCGAAAATATTGAACTCCAGCGGCACCAGATCCAGAAACGCCGGCTCGGACAACCTGCTGCCGCTTTGACGGAAATAGTCGGCGACATGGAACACCAGCCGGAATCGACCTTTGCGCATGGCCTCGGCCGCGAGCAGGGGTTCGTCAGCGCGGCCATCGCTATTGGTTTTGACGGTTTTCAGCAGCTGCCATTGCCCCTGCACCTGCTCCATAAATTCAATCGTCATGCCGGCCGCAGGACGGCCGTTGGCGGTGTCCAGTACATGCGTGGAGAGTCGTCCCATGGCGTTTGTCCCGAATTTGGTTGGTGAACTAACTGACGATGAGTTTTTGCAGCCGCGCTAGGGCAATATGCCCGACCTGTGCCAGGCCGTTGCTGATTTCCTCGTCACGGGCATTGCCGCTGCGCTGTTCGATTTCGCGCATGACGCTTTGCCGGTCGGCATGCAGCGCCAGCGCAACGATGGCCGGAAAACCGAAAGTTTCCCGATAGCGTTTGTTGAGCGCCGCCATGTGCCGGAATTCATCCGCACTCAGCGCAGTGAAGCCTAGCCGGCCCTGCTCGGTGCTGGAATCGGCGGTCAGTCCGCCATCGACTGCCTCGCGTCCGGCCAGTTCCGGATGGGCCCGCAGCAGTGCCAGTTGTTCTTCGCGGGAGGCGGCTGTCACGGTGTCCAGCATGTGCTGGTGCAGTTGCGCGAGGCTGAGGAATGGGCGTGCGGCGATACTGCGCTCGGCAACCCAGGTTGAGTGCTCAAAAATTCCGCCCAGTAACGACAGCCAGTCGGCCGCGGGCAGTGCGTTGAGCTGGTCGAGGGTGAGACGGCGCAAGTTAAACTACTCCGTTGAATTAATTGATACGGGCACGGCATCGCGCTGTATTAATGACTGCTGGTAATAATAACCGCTGGCTATGGCATGTGTTCCGCCGATGGCGTAGTCATCGTATCCATGCTCGATCCTTTTGATGGCGAAATCTGATGAATGCATCCCGAATCTGGAATCGCTGTGAGGAGCTGGCGCGTTTTTCCGAGCAGGCCGATGCCCTGACGCGCATTTTTCTCAGCCCGCAACAAGCCCAGGCCAGTGCCTGTGTCGCGGCCTGGATGACCGAGGCCGGCATGCAGGTGCGCAGCGATGCCCTGGGCAATGTCATTGGCCGCTATGAGGGGATGCAGCCCGGGTTGCCGTGCCTGCTGCTGGGCTCGCATCTGGATACGGTGCGCAATGCCGGCAAATACGACGGCATGCTGGGCGTGGTTGTGGCGATCGAGTGTGTTGCCGACTTGCATGCGCGTGCACAGCGTCTGCCATTCGCCATCGAGGTGATTGGTTTTTCGGATGAGGAAGGGGTGCGTTTCGGTTCCACCCTCCTGGGCAGTCGGGCGGTGGCCGGCAATTTTGATCTGGCCGCATTGGATGTGCGCGACCGTGATGGCGTCAGCATGCGCGAGGCAATGCTGGCTGCGGGCCTTGATCCGACAAAGATAGGCACGGCCGCCTATCGCGCCGCGGATGTACTGGCCTATGCCGAATTGCATATCGAGCAGGGCCCCGTGCTGGAAGCCGAGGGTCTGGCGCTGGGGGTGGTCACCGCCATTAATGGATTCTCCCGTCGCCGTGTCACGCTGCGTGGCCGTGCCGGTCATGCGGGTACCGTACCCATGGGCCTGCGCCGTGATGCGCTGGCGGCGGCGGCAGACTGTGTGCTGCTGATCGAACGCTTGGCCTCGGCCGAACCGGATCTGGTTGGGACGGTGGGGCGACTGGAAACCCTGCCTGGTGCCATCAATGTCATCCCCGGCGAGGTGCGTTTCACCATGGATGTGCGTGCGCCGGACGATGCGCAGCGTCTGCGCGCCATCGCCGCCATGGATGCCGGCATGCGTGCCTTATGCCAGGCGCGAAACATCGAATTTGCGGTGGAGACCTTGCAGCAAACGCCGGTGGCACGTTGCGCGCCGTGGCTGATGCAGCAACTGGAGCAGGCCATGCGCGATCACGGCTGCGCCTTGCGTCGCCTGCCCTCTGGCGCCGGGCATGACGGCATGGCAATGGTCGATCTGACCGACATCTGCATGTTGTTCGTGCGCTGCAAAGGCGGTGTCAGTCATCACCCGGATGAGGCCATTACCGCAGCGGATGCTGTGCTCTCTGCACAGGTGTTGTTGCGCTTCATCGAGCAATTCAATCCGGCGTTGGCTGATGATGGCAATGCGCTAAAGGCTGGGGCATGAGTCAGACCCCGTTCGCGCTCGCGGCAGCGCGGGTCAGTGAATTTCTGCTGGCGCAGCGTGAGGCGCAGCAGGCGTTTCTGGCTGGGGTGGTGCGCCAGCCTTCGGACAACCCGCCCGGCGATTGCACGCCGCATGCGGCGTATACCGTCAGTTGTCTGGAGGCTCTAGGCCTGCAGGTGGAGCGGCATGTGGTGCCGGCGGCCGAAGTCGCCGCAGCCGGTATGCGCAGCTGTACCAACCTGATCGTGCGCCAGCACTTTGGATCAGCCACGGCCGCAGCACCAGGAACGGTGCTGGCATTGAACGCGCATGGTGATGTGGTGCCGCCGGGCTCGGGCTGGAGCGTTGACCCCTATGCCGCGACCGTGCGCGATGGCGTGATGCTGGGGCGTGGCGTGGCGGTGTCGAAGTCGGATTTCGCCAGCTATGTCTGGGTGTTGCTGGCGTTGCGCGAGGCAGCGCGTGCCGGTGCGTCACTGCAAGGCACGCTCGAGCTGCATCTGACCTATGACGAGGAGGCGGGCGGCAACATTGGCCCGGCCTGGCTGCTGCGTCAGGGCCTGACCCGGCCAGACCTGGTGCTGTGTGCCGGCTTCAGCTACGGCATCGTCACGGCGCACAACGGTGCGCTGCATCTGGAAATCGAACTGCTCGGACGCTCGGCGCATGCGGCCGAGCCGGCCAGTGGAGTGGATGCGCTGGAGGCCGCCACCGCGCTGATGGGCGATCTGTATCGCATCCGCAAGGGCTATGCCACGCAACACTCGGCGATCGATGGCATTGATAGTCCCAGCCTGGTGATCGGTCTGATCCAGGGTGGCATCAACACCAATGTGGTGCCCGACAAGGTGGTGCTGCGCATCGATCGCCGCATCATCCCCGAGGAGCAGCCCGAACGTGTCGAGCGTCTGTTGCAGGCACAGGTGGCGTCCTGTCTGGCACGCTGGCCCGGCATCCGTTATGCGCTGCGGCGCATCCTGCTGGCACAGCCCTTCGTACCGGTCGAGGGTCAGGCGCGTCTGGTGCGGGTGCTGCAGCAGCAGGCGCAACAGATACTGGGTCAGCCCATCCCCAGCCATGGCGTGCCGATTTATACCGATGCCAGACACTACGCAGCAGCTGGTATACCTACCGTGCTGTACGGCGCAGGGCCGCGCAGTCTGCGCGAAGCCAATGGTCATGGCGCGGATGAACAGTTGCGCCTGCACGATCTGTTTGCCGCCACTGAAATCGTGGCGCGCTCGGCCTTGCAATGGCTGGGCGTGAACGACGCATGAGCAGCGCCTGCTGGTCGTCTTCACAACATCACCAGCAAGCATTTCCTTCCTGAAATCCTTTGCCAAGGTCTGAGCATGACTGCACCGTCCAACAAGATTGGCAGCGATCACTACCCCCGCGATCTGATCGGCTATGGCCGCAATCCGCCCCATCCGCAGTGGCCGGGTAATGCCCGGGTGGCGCTGCAGTTCGTGCTGAATTACGAGGAAGGTGGCGAGAACAGCGTGCTGCATGGCGATGCCGGATCGGAGCAGTTCCTGTCCGAGATCATTGGTGCGGCGGCCTATCCGGCGCGCCATCTGTCGATGGAATCCATCTACGAATACGGCTCGCGTGTCGGGGTGTGGCGCATCCTGCGTGAGTTCGAGTCGCGCGGCCTGCCACTGACCGTGTTTGGGGTGTCGATGGCGCTGCAACGCCATCCCGAGCTGACCAGTGCCCTGGTTGAACTGGGCCATGAGATCGCCTGTCATGGCTGGCGCTGGATTCATTATCAGAACATCGATGCCGCGACCGAGGCCGAGCATCTGCGCCTTGGTACGCAAATCCTGCGTGAGCTCACCGGCGGACAGTGGCCGCTCGGTTGGTATACCGGCCGTGACAGCCCCAACACCCGCCGCCTGCTGGTGGAGCACGGCGGCTATGAGTACGACGCCGACTATTACGGTGACGACCTGCCGTTCTGGACCCCGGTCAGCCTTGGCTCGGGCGAAGTGCGTCAGCAGCTGGTGGTGCCCTACACCCTGGATGCCAACGACATGCGCTTTGGCACGCCACAGGGCTTCAACACCGGCGAGCAGTTCTTCACCTATCTGCGCGACAGCTTTGACCAGTTATGGGAGGAAGGTGCGCAGCGACCGGCCATGATGTCGGTCGGCATGCACTGCCGGCTGTTGGGACGTCCCGGGCGGTTTCTTGCGCTGCGACGATTTCTCGATCATGTGCAGGCGCATGAGCGGGTCTGGATCTGCCGGCGTATTGATATCGCGCGGCACTGGAAGCAGCACTTTCCGGCGCCGAGCGGGGGCGCTTAGAGCGCGAACACTTTCCTTGGCTGAAAGCCGGTGTACTCATGCGCATAGCCGCGCGGATTGCACACTATGCGCGTGCCTTGCACCCAGTAATCGAAGGCGGTATGGGTGTGGCCATGTATCCATAGCGCGGCCTTGCCCATGAGTGGCGAAAGATCGAGCACAAAGCCGGGGTTGGCCGGATGCCTGGCGAAGCTCGGCGCGATCGAGCCCGGGTGCGGCGCAAAGTGCGTGATCACCACGGTTTCGCCAGCGTAGGGTTGCGCCAATTGCTCGCTGAGCCATTGGCGTTGCGCGCTGCACCAGGCGATGGAGTCCTCGACGCGGAAATTGCGTTCACCGACGCGGATCATGCGGTGGTCGGGGTTGAATTGCCGGCTGCGCTCGATCACTGCGGCACGCTCGGACTCGGGTGCCAGGCTGAAGTCGGTCCACAGGCTGCAGCCCAGGAAACGCGTGCCTTGCAGATCGACGCGGGTGCAGTCCATCAGTTGCACATTGGAGTCGCGCGCGGCTTCGGCCATCATGGCCTGGGTGGCAGCGAACTCGCCTTCCCAGGGTTCGTGATTGCCGGCCACATACAGCACCGGCTGGGTGAAATGCCGGCGCGCCCAATGCACACCTTCGGCGCCATTGGCGATGTCACCCGCCAGCACCACCACATCGGCCTCGACCGGCGTTGGCAGGTAGGGTCGCATCTCCAGATGCAGGTCGGACAGGACGTGGATGCGCATCGTTGGTGGTGCTAAAAAATCAATAAAATCAATAGGTTACATAAACTCTGGCAGCGGTGCCTGACTCTGGCGAGTCGGCACCGCGTGCACTTTATCGACGACGATGACGCAGCTTGGCAGCGATGCGCATGCGCAGCGCATTGAGCTTGATGAAGCCACCGGCATCGGCCTGGTTGTAGGCGCCGCCATCGTCATCGAAGGTGGAGATCTTCGGATCGAACAGCGAATCGGTCTTGGAGCTGCGACCGGTGACGATGACTGTGCCCTTGTACAGCTTCAGCCGCACCCGGCCGTTGACGCTGCGCTGCGACTCGTCGATGAGCTTTTGCAGCAGCAGCCGCTCCGGGCTGAACCAGTAGCCGTTATAGACCAGGCGGGCGTAGCGCGGCATCAGATCGTCCTTGAGCGCCAGCACTTCACGGTCCATGGTGAGCGACTCCATGGCGCGGTGCGCGCGCAGCATGATGGTGCCGCCGGGCGTTTCATAGCAGCCACGTGACTTCATGCCGACATAGCGGTTCTCCAGCAGATCGAGGCGGCCGACGCCATGCTTGCCGCCGAGGCGGTTCAGTTCGGTCAGCACCTGGGCTGCGCTCATGCGCTTGCCGTTCACCGCCACGATGTCGCCATGCAGGTAATCCAGCTCGACGGTCTCCGGGCGGTTGGGAGCCTTTTGCGGTGACACGGTGATGCGCCACATGGAGTCCTCGGGCTCGAAATCCGGATCTTCCAGAATGCCGCCCTCGTACGAGATATGCAGCAGGTTGGCGTCCATGGAGTAGGGCGCGCCACCCTTGCGCTTCTTGAAGTCGACCGGAATGCCATGCTGATCGGCATAGGCCAGCAGCTTGTCGCGCGACAGCAGATCCCATTCGCGCCAGGGGGCGATGATTTTGACGTCCGGCATCAGCGCGTAGGCACCCAGTTCGAAGCGCACCTGGTCATTGCCCTTGCCGGTGGCGCCATGCGAGATGGCATCAGCGCCGGTCTTGCGGGCGATCTCCACCAGGCGCTTGGCGATCAGCGGTCGGGCGATCGAGGTGCCCAGCAGGTATTCACCCTCGTATACGGCGTTGGCGCGAAACATCGGGAACACGAAGTCGCGCACAAATTCTTCGCGCAGATCGTCGATGAAAATGTGTTCGCGCTTGATGCCCATGCGGATGGCCTTGGCGCGCGCCGGCGAGAGCTCTTCGCCCTGACCAATGTCGGCGGTAAAGGTCACCACCTCGCAGCCATAGGCGTCTTGCAGCCATTTCAGAATGACCGAAGTATCCAGGCCGCCGGAATAGGCCAGCACCACGCGCTTGGGTGCGCCAGCCGGACGGGCGGTGGCCTTGGTTGCGGTTTTGGTTGCAGACTTAGTTGCGGCCTTAGTTGCCGACTTGGGTGCTGATTTGGGTGCGGACTTGCGTGTGGCCATGAGGAGCTCTACCGAAAAAAGTGAAAGAAAACAGGACTCAGTAAATACGACGAGGGAAACAGAAAAACCGTGTGACCGCAGCGAGCCAGCGTTGGCGAAGCCCGTGCAAGGCCGTCGATTCAGCCAGCGCGGTGCGCGCTATCGGCCTGCACGCGTCCCAGCATGAGAAATTCCATCAGTGCCTTCTGGGTGTGCAGGCGGTTCTCTGCCTCTTCCCACACCACGCTCTGGCTGCCATCGATCACTTCCGCCGAGACCTCTTCGCCGCGATGCGCCGGCAGGCAATGCATGAACAGTGCGTAGGGCTTGGCCACGCGCATCATCTCGGCATCGACCTGCCAGTCCTGGAAGTCGCGCCGGCGGGTTTCGTTCTCGGCCTCAAAGCCCATCGAGGTCCAGACATCGGTGGTCACCAGATCGGCGCCGTGTGCGGCTTCCATCGGGTCGGCGAACTGGCGATAGTGGCCGGTGCCGAGCAGCCCGGCGCGCTCGGGCTCGACCTCATAGCCCGGCGGGGTGGACACATGCACATGGAAGTCCAGCACCTCGGCCGCTTGCAGCCAGGTGTTGCAGACATTGTTCGAGTCACCGATCCAGGCCACGGTCTTGCCGCGAATATCACCGCGATGATCGTCGTAGGTGAACAGGTCGGCCAGGATCTGGCACGGGTGATATTCATTGGTCAGGCCATTGATCACCGGCACGCGCGAGTTGGCGGCAAAGCGCTCGATGATGTCTTGCTCGAAGGTACGGATCATCACCAGGTCGGACATGCGCGAGATGACCTGTGCCGCGTCTTCAACCGGCTCGCCGCGACCGAGTTGCGAGTCACGCGTGTTGAGATAGACCGCGGCCCCGCCCAGTTGCTGCATGCCGGCCTCGAACGACAGTCGGGTGCGGGTGCTTTGCTTTTCGAAAATCATCACCAGGGTGCGATCCAGCAGCGGCCAGTAACGCTGATAGGCACGAAACTGGTCACGGATCCAGCGTGTGCGGGCGAACAGATGCTGGTATTCCTCGCGGCTGAAATCCTTGAACTGCAGAAAGTGTCGCAGCGGCGTGGTCGGTGGTGGTGTGGTGGTGTTGGTAGGCATGCTCAGTG
>CAIPUP010000279.1 GCA_903868285.1 uncultured beta proteobacterium | reverse complement strand
TGCAGGTGTCGCAAAAGATCATGGCGGGTGCGGTGGGTCAGCCGCTGCAGCCGGGGACAGCGGCGCGCATTTTCACCGGCGCGCCGATTCCGCCCGGGGCCGATGCCATCGTGATGCAGGAACATACCCGCGCCCTGGATGGTGCTGCGATGCAGGTCGAGCGCGCACCGCGCGAAGGCGAATGGGTGCGCAAGATTGCCTGCGATATCGCCGCTGGCGATGTGATTTTGCATGCCGGCCGTTGCCTGCAACCGCAGGACACCGGACTGGCAGCATCGGTGGGGATTGCCACGCTGCCGGTGTATCGGCGGGTGCGTCTGGGTTTGTTTTTCACCGGTGATGAACTGGTGATGCCGGGTGAGCCATTGCCGCCGGGGCGTATCTACAACTCCAATCGTTTCACCTTGAATGGCCTGGCCAAGGCCTTTGATTGCGAGGTGCACGATTACGGCATCGTGCCCGATTCGCTCGAGGCCACGCGCGCAGTGTTGCGCCGCGCTGCTGCGGAGTGCGATGTCATCGTCACCTCGGGCGGGGTGTCGGTGGGGGATGCCGATTTCGTCAAGCCAGCGGTCGAGGCCGAGGGCGAATTGCTGATGTGGCGCATCGCCATGAAGCCGGGCCGGCCGCTGGCCTTTGGACGGGTGTTTCGCGCCTCGAGTGGAGCGTCGAGCGGTGCAGCTGATCGCAACGCCAACAGCGCGGCGTTTATCGGCTTGCCGGGTAATCCGGTGTCGAGCTTTGTCACCTTCCTGATCTTTGTGCGGCCATTCCTGTTGCGTACCCGCGGCATGACCGATGTGACAGCGCAGGCCATGATGGCGCGCGCTGATTTCGACTGGCCAGAGGCTGATCCGAGGCGGGAATTCCTGCGCGTAAAATGGAATGCTGATGGCGGCCTGGATCTGTATTCAAGCCAGGATTCGGCGGTGATGACCTCGACCTCCTGGGCCGATGGCCTGCTCGACAACCCGGCCGGCAGCACCATTCGTCGTGGTGATCTGGTGCGCTTCCTGCCCTATGCCGCGCTGTATCGCTGAACACGTTTCCTACACCTTTCCCACCTTGCCTGCGGATGTATTGCATGAGTTCTGAAACCCGGCCTGAGACGCATTCTGCAACCCTGCACCTGCTGTACTTCGCGCGTCTGCGTGAAGACCTGGGTTGTGCCGAGGAGACCTTTGTTCTCAATCCATCGCTGCAGACGGTGCAGGCCTTGCGCGAGGCGTTGATTGCGCGCGGTGCGGCCTGGGCCAAGGCGCTCGATGGCGCACGCGCAGTGCGGGTGGCGGTGAACCAGACCATGGCGCGTGCCGATACCCCCATCAAGGCGGGTGATGAAGTGGCCTTCTTTCCACCCGTGACCGGTGGTTGACAGCATGAGCGCCGGCGCAGTGCAAACGCCAACCCATTCGCAGGTGCGCGTGCAGCAGGCCGACTTCGATGTCGCGGCCGAGATCGCTGCCATGCGGGCGGGTAAACCGGGCATCGGTGCCGTGGCCAGTTTCATCGGCATCTGCCGCGACATGAACGAAGGCGACAGCGTCAGCACCATGACGCTGGAACACTACCCCGGCATGACCGAAAAATCGCTGCAGCAGATTGTCGATCAGGCCATGGCACGCTGGCGCATTCTCGATGCGCGGGTGGTGCATCGGGTCGGCACCTTGCAGCCGACCGATCAGATCGTGCTGGTGGTGGTGGCGGGTGCACATCGGGGCGATGCCTTTGCTGCCTGTGAATTCATCATGGATTACCTCAAGACCGAAGCGCCATTCTGGAAAAAAGAGCAAACCCCGCAGGGTGAGCGCTGGGTCGATGCACGGCACACCGATGATGCAGCCGCGGCGCGCTGGGAGCGCGCACCGGACGCATGAAGCGCGGCTGAGTCGCATGGCCTTCATCAGCCAGTTGTCGCTCTCGGCGTTTGCGGTCATTGGCCTGGGTGCTGCAGTCGGTGCCTGGTTGCGCTGGTTGCTGGGCCTTGCGCTGAATGCCTTGCTGCCGCAATTGCCGCTGGGCACCCTGGTGGCCAACGTGGTTGGTGGCTATCTCATCGGCGTGGCGCTGGTGTGGCTGGATGCGTCATCGCATCTGCCGCCTGAAGTGCGTCTGCTGGTGATTACCGGCTTTCTCGGTGGCCTGACCACCTTCTCCAGCTTCTCGGCTGAATCGGTGGGCCTGCTCAGTCGCGGCGAGTGGGGCTGGGCCGGCCTGCATCTGGCCGGACATCTGCTGGGTTCGCTGCTGGCCACCTGGTGTGGCGTGTTGAGCATGCGCTACTGCCTGCAGGGGTGAGCCACAGCGTTTGCCGAATCGTTTGCCGAATTGTTTGCCGTAGCGTCCGGGCAGCGCCCGGGTGCTGCATCCTGTTCTTGCTGCGTCAAAAGCTAGTATGTATCATGCTAGCATGATCAACAAAAAATCCTCCTCATCTACTGCATCTGCCAGGCAGGCCTCGCTTGTGCCTCTCAATACGCGAGCGACTGCCAGTGTCAGTCGGCCAAGCATTAAAAAATCGAAAGTTTTTCAGGTTCTGGTTCGTCTGCCTGAGGACATCGCAACACGCTTTGTGCAGGTGGTGAAGCCCGGGCAACGCAATAGTTATTTTCTTGAGCTATTGCGCCGTGACCTGGACCGAGAGAGCAATGAACTTGCTCAAGCGGCCCAGGCATTGACCGCGCTGGAGGAAAAAAACGCATCATTGCAAAAAGAGGATGCGGCCTGGCTGAGCGCCGGCTTGTCGCAGGCTGACGATGATTTCGATGTCGCAACATTCAATCGTCAGTATCAAGTGGCTAAACAAGCGCGTCAAAGCAGCAATGACGCAAGCAGCACCTCAGGCGGGGGTAACAGATCTGCCGCCGCTACCAGAGCTGCCAGAGCTACCAGAGCTACTAAAGCTGGTGCAGCCGCAAAGGCCGGTCGCGCAGTGCCCCGTGCGCGTAGATCCTTGAAGGCAGCCTGAGCGTTGGCGATCGCATCTGGTGCTTACCTGCGCGGCAGGGTTTATTGGGTTGAACTCGATCCGATCAAGGGGTCGGAAATTGCCACGACGCGTCCGTGTGTGATTCTTTCTACCGACGAGGTGAATCAGCACCGCAAGACTGTCGTTGTGGTTCCTCTGACCAGTACCAAAACACCGGCGATTGCACCATTGCTGGTGGCAACACCGTCTATGGGTGCGGATTCCAAGGCGCGTATCGAGCACATACGCGGTGTGGACAAATCCCGGATCAAGGGTGCTATTGGCGACATGGATAGCGCCGATCTGGGTGCCATTGAAGACGCACTTCGACGCATTCTTCGGCTCAACCACTAATCATTGTTCATGGGTCGTGGGTGACTGACCCTTCACCGTCGACCGTCGACCGTCGACCGTTGACCGTAGACCGTTGACCAATAATCAATGACCGCTGATCGCGCTGCACTTGCGCTGGATCAATCTCGTGGCTTTCTTGGCGCGCAACATGATCCGGTCTGTGGCGCATCGGTGGGTAGTGCTTGAAATTGCGCCGATACGCCCCAGTTAATGCGGCATACCTGGCTACAACATGAACCGGATCACGGAGTCACAGTCATGAGAATGGATAAATTCACCACCCGCCTGCAACAGGCGCTGGCCGATGCCCAGAGCATTGCCGTTGGGCGCGATCAGCAGTACATCGAGCCGCTGCATCTGCTCTCGGCGCTGTTGTCGCAGGATGAGGCGGCGGCATCGCTGCTGTCGCGCGCGGGGGTGGCGGTGCCGCGCCTGAAAGACGCGCTGGCCAAGGCCATCGAGCGGCTGCCGCGTGTCGAGGGGCATGGCGGCGAGGTGCAGCTGGGGCGCGAGCTGAGCAATTTGCTCAACATCGCCGACCGTGAAGCGCAAAAGCGTGGCGATCAGTTCATTGCCTCGGAGATGTTCCTGTTGGCGCTGGCCGAGGACAAAGGCGAGGCCGGACGCCTGTTCAAGGAGATGGGTGGCAGCCGCAGCACGCTGGAGCAGGCCATCAAGGCGGTGCGCGGCAGCGAGCCGGTGAATAGCGCCGAGGCCGAAGGCCAGCGCGAGGCGCTGAAGAAATACACCCTCGATCTGACCGAGCGTGCGCGCAAGGGCAAGCTCGATCCGGTGATCGGCCGTGATGATGAAATCCGGCGCGTCATCCAGATCTTGCAGCGTCGTACCAAGAACAACCCGGTTCTCATCGGTGAACCGGGTGTGGGCAAGACCGCCATCGTCGAGGGTCTGGCACAGCGCATCATCAATGGCGAAGTGCCCGAGACACTGAAGAACAAGCGCGTGCTGTCGCTGGACATGGCGAGCGTGCTGGCCGGAGCCAAGTTTCGTGGCGAGTTCGAAGAGCGCCTGAAATCAGTGCTGAAAGAGCTGGCCCAGGATGAAGGCCAGACCATCGTCTTTATCGACGAGATTCACACCATGGTGGGTGCGGGCAAGGCCGAGGGTGCGATGGACGCCGGCAATATGCTCAAGCCGGCACTGGCGCGTGGCGAACTGCATTGCGTGGGTGCCACCACGCTGGATGAATACCGCAAGTACATCGAGAAGGATGCAGCCCTGGAGCGACGTTTCCAGAAGGTGCTGGTGGGCGAACCTTCGGTCGAGTCGACCATCGCCATCCTGCGCGGCCTGCAGGAGAAGTACGAGCTGCATCATGGCGTCGATATCACCGACCCGGCCATTGTTGCCGCAGCCGAGCTGTCGCATCGTTACATCACCGATCGTTTTCTGCCGGACAAGGCCATCGATCTGATCGATGAGGCCGCCTCGCGCATCAAGATGGAAATCGACTCCAAGCCCGAGGTCATGGACAAGCTCGACCGACGCCTGATCCAGCTCAAGATCGAGCGCGAAGCGGTGCGCAAGGAAAAAGACGAGGGCTCGCAAAAACGCTTTGGCCTGATCGAAGAAGAAATCGACAAGCTCGGGCGCGAGTACGCCGATCTGGAGGAAATCTGGAAGGCCGAGAAGCTGCAGGTGCAGGGCTCGCAATCGGCCAAGGAAGAGCTGGAAAAACTCAAGCTCGAGATGGAAGCGGCAACCCGCAAGGGCGAGTGGCAGCGTGTGTCGGAAATCCAGTACGGCCGTATTCCGCAGATCGAGGCACAGATCCGTCAGGCCGATGCCGGTGGCAAGGCCGGCAAGGGCGCTGGTGCGGGCGCGGGCAAGGACGGCAAGCCGGCACGCATGCGTTTGCTGCGCACCGAAGTCGGCGCCGAGGAAATCGCCGAGGTGGTGTCACGTGCCACCGGCATCCCGGTGTCCAAGATGATGCAGGGCGAGCGCGACAAGCTGCTCAAAATGGAAGCGCGTCTGCATCAGCGTGTGGTCGGTCAGGACGAGGCGGTGCGACTGGTGTCCGATGCCATTCGTCGTTCACGTGCCGGACTGTCGGATGAGGGCAAGCCTTATGGCTCGTTCCTGTTTCTCGGGCCGACTGGTGTCGGCAAGACCGAGTTGTGCAAGGCGCTGGCCGAGTTCCTGTTTGATTCCGATGAACACATGATCCGTATCGATATGTCGGAGTTCATGGAGAAGCATTCCGTGGCGCGCCTGATTGGCGCACCGCCCGGCTATGTCGGCTATGAAGAGGGCGGCTATCTGACTGAAGCGGTACGTCGTCGTCCCTACAGCGTGATCCTGCTGGACGAGGTGGAGAAAGCCCATCCCGATGTCTTCAATGTGCTGTTGCAGGTGCTCGATGATGGCCGCATGACCGATGGTCAGGGTCGCACGGTGGATTTTCGTAACACTGTGGTGGTGATGACCTCCAACCTGGGCTCGCAGATGATCCAGTCGATGTCCGGTGATGATCCGGCCCTGATCAAGCTGGCGGTGATGGCCGAGGTCAAGACGCAGTTCCGGCCGGAGTTCGTCAACCGCATCGACGAGATCGTGGTGTTCCATGCGCTGGATGAAAAGCACATCGAGGGCATCGCAGCGATCCAGTTGCAGCGCCTGGTGGCGCGTCTGGCGAAGATGGATATCACGCTGGAAGTGTCGCCGGCGGCTCTGGCGGAACTGGCACGCGCCGGTTTTGATCCGGTGTATGGCGCACGACCGCTCAAGCGTGCCATCCAGCAGCAACTGGAGAATCCGCTGTCCAGGGAAATCCTTGAGGGGCATTTCGCCGCCAAGGACCGGGTGCTGGTGGATGTGCAGTCCGGCCGGATGAAGTTCAGCAAGCCGCACTGAGCCGGTTGTGATGACGCAGCGCGTGCGGCGGCTGGGGTCTCAGTCGGCCTTGATGCCGACCGCGCGGATCAGCTTGCCGAACTTGTCGTGCTCGGCGCGGATGTGCGCCGCCAGATCTTCGCGGCTGGTGAGGTAGGGGTCGAGCCCGCCCGCCGCGGCGAAGCGGGCCTTCAGGTCGGGCAGGGCGAGTGCCTTGTTGGCCTCGGCATTCAACCGGTTGAGGATGGCATCGGGCGTGCCAGCCGGCGCGTAGATCGCCAGCCAGATCACCAGTTCATAGCCGGGGTAGAGCTCGCCGATGGTGGGCAGATCGGGGAACTGTTCCGAGCGCTTGCGACCGGTGCTGGCCAGGGCGCGCAGCTTGCCGGCGCGGATCTGTCCGGCGCTGGAGGTGCCGGAGAACACCGCTGCCACTTCTCCTGCCACCGCTGCCGTGGTGGCAGGAGAGCCGCCCTTGTAGGGCACATGCAGCAGATTGATGCCAGCGCGTTGCTTGAGCATCTCCATGGCGATCTGGTGCTGGCTGCCATTACCGCCCGAGGCATAGGCCAGCACCGGATTGGATTTTTTCGCCAGATCGATGAACTCGCGCAGTGTGCGTACCGGTAGCGATGGATTCACTGCCAGCACCCACTCATTGGTGGCCAGGCCCGACACCGGCACCAGCTCGCGCAGGGTGTCCACCGGCATGCGCGCATACAGATGCGGATTGATGGCGATCATGCTGTCGGCCGAGGCCAGCAGGGTGTAGCCATCGGCCGGGGCGCGTGCCACCAGCTCGGAGGCGATGTTGCCGTTAGACCCTGCGCGGTTCTCCACCACCACCGGCTGGCCCAGCGCCAGCGCCAGCTTCTCGGCCAGCACCCGTCCGGCGATGTCCGGTGCTCCGCCCGGTGGGATGGGCACCACCAGCTTGATCGGCCGGTTGGGGTAGCCCTGAAATGCGCTTTGCCCTGTCGTCTGCGCCAGTGCCGCTGGAGTGAACCCGGCAACAAGCCAGGCAACAGCCAATAAAAATCTCATAAGCTATTGATTTTATTGAACTTTTTAGTCAAGTTTGGCGCCGATCTGGCGTACCAGCTTGCCGTAGCGTTCATGGTCGGCGCGCATCATGGCCTGGAATTCCTCGGGCGTGGAGCGAAACGGTTCCAACCCGCCAGCGCTATTGAGCCGCTCCTTGACCTCGGGCAGCAGCAGCACCTTGTTCAGCTCTGCGCGCAGGCGTTGCAGCGCGGCTTCAGGAAAGCCGGTGGGGCCGAAAAAGCCCAGCCAGACCGAGATCTCATAGCCGGGGTAAACCTCGCCGATGGTCGGCATGTCGGGGAACAGCGGCGAGCGGTTGCGGCCGGTGGCGGCCAGGCCGCGCAGCTTGCCGGCCTTGATCTGCGGCCCGGTCGAAGCGCCGGAGAACATCGCAGCCACCTCGCCGGCGATGGTGGCGGTGGTGGCTTCGGTGCCGCTCTTGTAGGGCACATGCAAAAGGTTGATGCCGGCGCGCTGCTTGAGCATCTCCATCGCCATCTGATGCTGGCTGCCATTGCCGCCCGAGGCATAGGCCAGCGGCGGATTGGCGTTGCGGGCGTACTCGATGAACTCGCGAAAGTTCTTCACCGGTATCGATGGGTGCGTGGAGAGAAAAAACGTGTTTGAGGCCACCGTGGCAATGGGTGCCAGATCCTTCATGGTGTCGTGCGAACTCTTGGTGCGCAGATGCGGATTGATCACCACCATGCTGTCGGCAAAGATGCCCAGGGTGTAGCCATCGGCGGCAGCGCGGGCGGTGGTCTCGGTAGCCAGATAGCCGTTGGCCCCGGCCCGGTTCTCCACCACCACCGGCTGCCCGAGCAACGGCGAGAGCTTCTCGGCCAGCACCCGTGCAATGGTGTCGGGTGCGCCGCCCGGCGAGGTGGGTGCGATCAGCTTCAGCGGGCGTTGCGGGTAGTTGTTGCTTTGCGCCAGCACCGATGTGCCGAGGGTGGCAATCAGTATCGACGTCGCCATGAGCGTGCTCAACCGTGACAGCCGGCTGATGCCTGCATGCGGGTGACAGGGGGTGCGGACGGATAAGGTTTTCAACACCGATTCCTCCTCAGGTAGCGGTTGTGAAATGCGATAGCGGGTGACGATTTATTACAGTGCGGGTTTGCAGCAGTCCAGCATGGCAGTAGTGCGTTGCGCCTGGCGTATCAGCTCTTCCCACAGCGTCTGCGGGTCTTTGCGGAAAACCAGATCGGGGTCGGCCTCCAGCACATACCAGCCACCGCGCTCGATTTCATTGCGCAGCTGGCCCGGTGTCCAGCCGGCATAGCCGACATAGAAGCGGGCATCGGTCGGATGTTGCTCGATCAGCTTGTCCACCAGGTCGACATGCAGGGCCAGGAACAGGTTGGGCAGCAACGTCAGCGCGCCTTCCCCCGGGCTCTGCTTGAGGCGGATCAGGCCGAACACCGCGCTGCGTCCGCTCGGACCACCGAAGTACAAGGGGTCGGCCACTTTTTTGGATGGCGCGTGTTCGGGGAACAGGCTGGCCATGGTGCGGCGTGTCGGGCGGTTGATGATGATGCCCAGTGCCGAGTCATCGGAGCGTCGGTTTACCAGCACCACCGTGCGGGCGAAGTTCGGATCACGCAGCGCCGGCTTGGCCACCAGCAGCAACGCATCGCCTTCGTTTTGTTGCGCCAGCAGCGGGCTGCAGACCAGCACAAGCAGGCTGGCCAGCGCGGCACGCCACAAGCTTCCGGCAGACATCCGACAGTGGGCAGGCGCGCAGGACATGACCGGTGTTGCCCCTGGGTCAGACCAGATCGCGGTAGCGGAAGCACGACACCAGATGGTCATTGACCATGCCGGTGGCTTGCATGAAGGCGTAGCAGATGGTGGAGCCGACGAACTTGAAGCCGCGCTTGCCGAGCTCTTCGCTCATGCGATCAGAGGTGCGGGTACGTGCCGGTACGCTGGTGGAGTGGCGCCAGCGATTGACCAGCGGTCGCTTGCCGACAAAGCGCCAGATCCAGGAGTCGAAGGTGCCGAATTCCTTTTGTATCGCCATGAAGGCGCGGGCGTTCTCGATAGTGGCTTCGATCTTGGCGCGGTTGCGCACGATGCCCGCATCGTTCATCAGGCGTTCCACGTCCTTCTCGTCAAAGCGCGCGACTGCACCCGGTTCGAATTCGGCAAAGGCCTGGCGATAAGCCTCGCGCTTACCCAGGATGGTGGCCCAGGACAAACCCGCTTGTGCACCCTCCAGCACCAGCAACTCGAACAGGCGGCGGTCACCATGCACTGGCACACCCCATTCGGTGTCGTGATAGTGCATGTAGTGCTCGCTGCCCAGGCACCAGGCGCAACGCTGACGCGCTGGCGCAGCCGGTGCGGCGGCCGGCGTATTGGCAGGGACTGCCGCGGCAGCGGCGGGGGCGACCGCAGAGTTGGCCGGGGTTGCGACTGCGCTTGCCACCGGGCCAGGCTTGCTGGCCGCAATCTGCGGCTTGGCAATCGTCGGGGTGGGTTTGACCGTCGCAACCGGTTTGGCTCGGGCCGATGGTGTTGGTTTGACTGGTGCCGTTGGTTTGGTCGCAGCTTTCGCCACTGACTTGGCCTTGACCGGCATTTTGGTAACGGTCTTGGTTTTTACGCTCGGCTTTGCCTTGACTACAGGCTTGGCCTTGGCTGCGGGTTTCGCTTTGGCAACGGGCTTGGCCTTGACCACGGGCTTGGCCTTGACCACAGGCTTGGCCTTGACCACAGGCTTGGCCTTGGCCGCAGGCTTTGCCTTTGCAGCCGGCTTTGCCTTGGGCACAGGCTTCGCGACAGGTTTGCGGACAGCGGGCTTGGTTGCAGCCGGCCTGGAGGCGGTACGGACGGTTTTTTTCTTGGTAGCCATTTTTCTTGCCATCGGCGGGAACGGGGAAGAAGACCAGGCGGACCCTGTCAGGTGTGGTCCTCAGGTCCGGCGATGTCGCGTTCGCACCGCGGTCGTAAGGCGACGGTCAGGCAACGCGAAGGGCGAATTGTACCAAGACCGGGACCGGCCTGCCGTCAGGCCGGTCCCGGGGTGCCTCCGTCTGGCCGGGGCTTAGGAGAAGGCCTGAATACCAGTCTGCGCGCGGCCCAGGATCAGGGCATGGATGTCGTGCGTACCTTCATAGGTGTTGACCACCTCGAGGTTGACCATGTGTCGCACGATGCCGTACTCGTCCGAGATGCCGTTGCCGCCGAGCATGTCACGCGCCATGCGCGCGATGTCGAGCGACTTGCCGCAGGAGTTGCGCTTCATGATGGAGGTGATTTCCACCGCCGCCGTGCCTTCGTCTTTCATGCGACCCAGACGCAGACAGCCTTGCAGGCCGAGGGTAATTTCGGTCTGCATGTCGGCCAGTTTTTTCTGGATCAGCTGATTGGCAGCCAGCGGCCGGCCGAACTGCTGGCGGTCCAGTACGTATTGCCGGGCGCGGTGCCAGCAGTCCTCGGCCGCACCGAGTGCGCCCCAGGCGATGCCGAAGCGCGCCGAGTTCAGGCAGGTGAAGGGGCCTTTCAAGCCGCGCACTTCCGGGAAGGCGTTCTCCTCCGGGCAGAACACTTCGTCCATCACCACTTCGCCGGTGAGCGAGGTGCGCAGGCCGACCTTGCCGTGCACCGCCGGGGCGCTCAGGCCCTTCATGCCTTTTTCCAGCACGAAGCCACGGATGTCGCCCAGATTGCCCTGGGCATCGGCTTCCCGCGCCCACACCACGAACACATCGGCGATGGGGCTGTTGGAGATCCACATCTTGCTGCCGCTGAGGCTGTAGCCACCGGGCACTTTTTTCGCGCGCGTGACCATCGAGGCCGGGTCGGAGCCGTGGTTCGGCTCGGTCAGGCCGAAGCAGCCGATCCACTCGCCGGTGGCAAGTTTGGGCAGGAATTTCTGGCGCTGTGCCTCGGTGCCGAATTCGAAGATCGGCACCATCACCAGCGAGGACTGCACGCTCATCATCGAGCGGTAGCCGGAGTCGATGCGCTCGACTTCACGCGCGATCACGCCGTAGCAAACATAGTTCAATCCCGGCCCGCCGTATTCGGCGGGGATGGTCGGGCCCATCAGACCCAGTTCGCCCATTTCGCGAAAGATCGACGGATCGGTCTTCTCATGCCGGAAGGCCTCCAGCACGCGCGGTGCCAGCTTGCTCTGACAGTAGTCGGCTGCGGCTTCGCGCACCATGCGCTCGTCTTCGGTCAATTGCTGGTCCAGCAGCAACGGGTCGTCCCATTTGAATTGCGCTTTGGGGGCTTTTTTCATCGGTGCGTTCATGTCATCGTCCGGGCAGGTTGAACATGGGTCAGAAATCGTCGAGGTAAAACCAGCTCGTGATGATACGTGAAGCGGGCCGGCCTCGGCCGCAGGCGCGGTTTTTGGTGTAGCGTCCGCCTGCCTCGTGGTTACGGGAATTTTGCGCAATACCCAGGGTCCAACCTAATGTTCTTGTCACGCTGTTGATGCACTCAACTGGAGTCCACCATGTTCAAACGCATACTGCTTGCCTACAACGGTTCACGCGATGGCAAGAGCGCGCTGATCGAAGGCGCCGAGCTGTCCTCGCTGACGAATGCGGAGAACCATCTGCTGGCGGTGGCCGGCATGCCCTCGACCATGTTCCTGACCGAGGGCTTCATGCCCGAGGAAGTGCTGGAGGAAGAGAAAAAGCGTGCCCAGGAAACGCTCGATGAAGGCGTGGCCCAATACCGCGAGCGCGGCATCGCCGTCACCGGTCATCTGGCGGTGGGCGAGCCGGTGGAGGAAATCTGCCGCCTGGCCAAGGAAATTGATGCCGACCTGATCGTCATCGGCCATGAGCAGAACGCCTCGTTCGCCAAGCGCTGGTGGGGTGGCTCGGTGGGCAAGAGCATCGTCGACCAGGCACCCTGCAACGTGTTCATCGCGCTGCGTCGGCGCTAGATCGAATACCGGCTGGCAGGACTATTTCCTGCCAGCCTGACCGGCCAGTGTGGCGGACTCGGCGGCCGGGCCGTGCTTCTGACGACGCGTCTGACCATCCAGTCCGCCCAGCACCGCCCACTCGGCAAAATTCTCCGGACGCGATTCGAACTCGCGTGGCTGCCAGGCGGCAGTGAGCATGTCCTCATCGGTGTAGTACTCGGCCAGCGCACCGCCAGGATTTTTCACATACCAGAAGTAGGCCGAGGAGACCGGATGCCGTCCCGGCCCGATGTCGGTTTCCCAGCCGCAGCGACTGATATGCAGACCGCCACCGAACACCTCATGGATGTCGCGCACCACGTAGGCGACATGGTTCAGGCCGCGCTTGCCGGTGGGCAGCTGCAGGAAGAACACATCATGATGACCGCCCTCGGCGGCGCAGCGTAAAAAGGCACCGCGGCCGGGATAGCTGTCCGAGAGCGCGAAGCCCAGGCGCTCGATGTAAAAGCGCACCACGGCATCCAGGTCCGGGGTGAAGAACACGATGTGTCCGACCTCGACCGGTTCGGCGCGATCGTAAAAATGCGAGCGCTGATCAACCCGCTGCGGTGCTGTGCCCCATTGATTCATCGGCACGCCCTGCACCGTCACCGCGCGCTTGCGACTGACCCGAAAGCGCAGACCCAAGCCATTGGGATCGGTGCAGCACAGGCTGTCGCCCTCGTCGCGAAAACTCTCCAGGTCGTGCAACCGTACTCGCAGCGCATCCAGATCGGCGGCACTGGCCACGCCCCATACTGCTTCGCGCAGGGTCGGGCCGGATTCGATCGCCGCTGGCAGTGTGGCATCGCTGGCGGCGCGGATCTGCACCTGGCAACCGTTGAGTGTTTCGAAGTCCAGCGCCTGGGCCGATTCGTCCACCAGTTGCAGTCCCCAGTCGAGAAAAAACTGCCGGCAGGCGGGCAGGTCCTCGACGCCGTGGGTGATGCCATCAATGCCCAGTATCTGCATGGTTGTTTGCTTTTTTCCTGGGCTCAGATCACCAGCGCGGCGACGCGATTGCGCAGCAGGCGCACCGCGTTGTAGGCCGCCAGGGCCGAGGTCTTGGGGTTGTCGGCCAGCGGCTTGCCGGAGATGGTGACCTCCAGCTCGCCAAAGGCGCCGCGCGCACGCACGTTGTGAATGTTCTGCGTCACCGCCGGATCGGCGATGAGGGTGGCGCGGGTGCGCTCCAGTCCCAGGCCGGCCAGCGACACCGTGGCTGCGACATTGGCGTTCTTCGGATAAAGGCGTGCCGCTTCGCCGGCGCTGCCTTCGAAGATCACCGTTGCCTGCGTCAGATTGCGCAGATCGCACACCTTCTCGGCCGGGGTGTCGAACCAGCCGATGGGTGGCTTGCGGCCGGTGTAGATCACCTCATCCAGACCGGCGACGCGGGCCGAGGCGATGGCATCGATGCCGGCAATCGCGCCCGAGGCCAGCGTGAGTTGCGCGCCGCCTTCGAGTGCGGCTTCTTCCAGCATTTGCGCCAGACCCGGCTCGGCCAATGAGCCGACCGAAATCAGCAGCACATCCACACCCTCGCGCAGCAGCGCCGGGACATGACTCTTTACCGCCGGATGACCGGCGCACTCGATCACCACATCCGGCAGCGCTGCCAGCTCGTCCAGCGAACTGATCACCTGGATATCCGGGCCCACCGTCTGCTGCAAACGCTCGCGCACCTGCGGCACATCCAGCACATGCGTGATGCGCAAACGCAAATCGCCCAGCGTCTCGCGCAGCACCACCTGGCCAATCGCGCCGCCGCCGATAAGAAGAACGTCGAGGGTAATGATGTCGCTCATG
>CAIPUP010000278.1 GCA_903868285.1 uncultured beta proteobacterium | reverse complement strand
GCCGCATCCAGCAGACCACGATCCATGGCCGGCACGATCTCACCACCGGGCAGCGCATTCACCGCCGCACCCAGTCCTGTGAAGACATCGATCGAAATACCCACGGTGCGGTACTTGAGACCCTTGAAGTCTTCATTCTTGGTGATCGGCTTCTTGAACCAGCCCAGCGGCTGGGTCGGCATCGGGCCGTAGGGGAAGGACACCACGTTGGCACCGATCGAGGCATAGAGCTTGTTCAGCAGCTCCTTGCCACCGCCATACTTGTGCCAGGACAGCATCATGTTGGCATCCATGCCAAAGGCCGGGCCGGAACCCCACAGCGCCAATGCATTCTGCTTGCCATAGTGATAGACCATCACACCATGGCCGCCATCGAGCGTGCCCTTGGTCACCGCATCCAGCAGGCCGAAGGCCGGTACCACGGCACCGGCAGGCAAGACCTCGATACGCAGGTCACCGCCGGTCATGTCATTGACCTTCTTGGCGAAGTCCAGGGCGTACTCATGAAAAATATCCTTGGCCGGCCAGGTCGACTGCCAGCGCATGGTGATCGGGCCCTGTGCCTTGGCGATGGTCGGGAAGCCCAGTGTGGCGGCACCAGCGGTGGCTGCAGCAGCACCGGTGAGAAAACGTCGGCGCATGCCGATGCTGGAATCGCCGGCGATGTTCGATTGTGAAGCGGTCTTGGTTACGGCCTTGCGCATGGTGCTCTCCTTTGTTAATCCTCGAATACCCAACCCGTGTTCGATGCAAATTTTGCAAAATCACGTTCTCACCAGCGGTCGAACGTCACGCTCGGAATCGTCTAAGTTACTGTTTTTATTGATTTTTTTTGATGCGTGACGAGGGCGCCAGAATCAGGCGGGGGAATCCTATCCTCGGCCTGAGGCTAACGCAAGACATTTCATTGCCAGCCGCCATCATGCTCGCGAGATTGATCCGTCAATCACCCTGGCGCTTGGGGTCACCGACTTCAAGGTCGCGTGCGGCTGCCAGCCCAGTACCAGCATCAACACCGCAAAACCCACAACATAACCCAGGGCAACATGCCAGCCATGGCGTAACCATTGCCACGCCGAACGTCCTTCGGGATACATACTCGTCAGAGCTACGCCGGCACTGGATCCAAACCAGATCATCGAACCACCAAAGCCCACGGCATAGGCCAGTACACCCCAGTCATAACCGCCCTGCTTCAAGGCCAAGGCAGTCAGCGGGATATTGTCGAACACCGCCGAAACAAAACCGAGCCCGAATGCGGTCTGCCAGGACGCGGCGGGCAAATGCTCTACCGGCATCATGGAGGCGATGGTCACCAGCGCAAGCAGAAACAGCGCACCACGCAGCGCGCCAGGAATCTGGCTCCAGTCGGGACTGCGTAGGGGTATCGCCAGGAGAATCGCCAGCCAGACCGTTGCACCCAGGATCGGAAAGCGATCCGACCACTCGGGATGATTAATGTTGACCAGTACGTTGACAGTAATCGCCAGGGCCAGGATCCACAGCGCTACGCCCACACGCAACCAGTCGACCTGCAAGCGGACTGGCTGGTGTTTAAGGATTGGGGACCAGCGCTGCTGCTGCATCGCAGCCGGTACACCAAAGATCAACATAGCGCTGCCGGCAGCAACATAGGCATGCAGCACGTCCGTCGGGGCAACACCATCGATCCACATCATGGTGGTGGTGGTGTCCCCCACAACGCTGCCCGAGCCACCCGCATTGGAAGCAGCAACAATCGCAGCCAGATAGCCGATATGCACGCGGCCGCGAAATACCGTGTGTGCGAGCGTTCCACCAATCAATGCCGCTGCAATGTTGTCGAGAAACGCCGACAGCACAAACACCATCAGCAGCAATACAAAGCCACCCTTCCAGTCGTCTGGCAGGTATTTGGGTAACAGCTTGGGAAGATCGCTTTGTTCAACGTGGCGTGATAGCAGCGCAAAGCCCACCAGCAGCGCAAGCAGGTTGCTGAGAATCACCCACTCATGCCCAAGGTGCAACAACAGGCCTGACAGGCCCTCACCGGCCTTGAAGGGCGCGAACAACACCTTGTAGCCAGCGATGGTGATCAAACCAATGACGGCAACCGGCAGCGCGTGACGATGCAGTAATGCAACACCAACCAAGACCACCGCAAAGGCGATGAATTCGAGTGGCGTATTTGCAACCAAATTCATTAACGTATCGAGGTTCATTACCCATGACTCCATGGTTATCGCGGTTAGGTGAGAATCACATCAATACTGCACTGCACACTACGATTTACGCGTGCAGCGTATCTATAATTGAACACTGGCATAACTATCCGGACTATCTTGATGAGCGAGCTCAAGGAAAAATTGCTGCAACATCTTTCAGACGAGGTCTACTGCCGGCTGGGTGCATCGCCCATGCATGGTGTGGGCGTCTTCTCCATCCGGCGCATTCCCAAGGGCATCAATCCCCTCAACAGCCGGATTCGCTACAAGGAAGTGAAGTTCTCGCGTGCGGAGCTCAAACAGTTACCCGCCTCGGTAAAAAAGCTGCTCGATATCTTTTGTTACTACAAAGACGATGTGGTGCATGTCCCGGCCATAGGCATGAATGCCATGGACATGGCGCTGTACCTGAACCATTCCAAGACGCCGAACGTGCGCTATCTAAAAGGCGGCGCCTTCGAGACGCTACGCAGTATTCGCAGCGGTGAAGAAATCACCATGGATTACGATGTCAGCTTTGGCGACGTGCATATTTTCTGACGTCGCCAAAATGAGAGCACACCCTGTCCGTGTGCTCTCGGTATTCAACCCGCAGCCGCAGCGGCGAGCTTTCTGGCCGGCGCAGGACGATAGATTTGGTTCACCTCATCCCAGCAAAAGTCGGTGTGCACCGGCGAGGTTTCATCCAAGGCTAAGGGATGCTGCGGGTCGCATAGCGCGATACCGTAGATGGGTTCCAGATCGGTAACAAACAGCGACTTGTAGCCATAGTCACCCACCGGCCCCAGGTTGTAATAGCGAAAACCGTTCTTGGCCGCCCAACGTGCCGCCAGCAGGCAGGCATACAAACCAGGCGAACGGTTCTTGTGCGCGCGGTTCCACTGGCAGAAGCTGCCGTACACCTGATTATTGGCTGGTAGCAGTATCGACACATCGGTGAGCACCAGGCCACCCTCGGCGTCATGCACCTGCAGCACCAACACATCCAGCTCGCGCACATAGTCGACGAAGCCAGCGACCTCGCGATCGTCGATACCGTGGTTGGCAAAATGCTCGCCACCCATCTCGAACACATCATCGACCGTGAGATCACGGCCGGGAATGACGGCTTCGGAATAGCTGAAGTGGCGAAAGAACTTATCCAGCTCGCGGAACTTGCGTTCGCGGCGCGGCTCGGTCCAGAAGTCCGGTGCAGCGGTATCGACCAGTCCATATTGATCGGTAATCGGCACTCCGTACGGACCCTCTGGCGGCAGGGCGTAGACAATGATCGGCTTGGGTGCCGATGCCAGCATCTCTTCGGTGACATCAATGTAGGGACAGAGCGCATCCCAGCGCGTGGTGTAGTACCGGATGCCGTTGTGCTCGCTCTCGATGCAAAGGTTATCCGCTGTCCAGCTCTGGTATCCCACCTTGCCACTACCCGCTGCCAGATCGGTTTTCCTGGCAAGGCCGATTTGCGAAAGCGTACTCATCATTTGGATCTGTCCCGGAACAATGGTCGGTGCGGAAGCTTCTTGAGCTCGAAGTAGTCCAGGTCCACCGCATGGTTGGCGGCTAGAAACTCCGGATCTGTGCTGCTCAACTTGCGGATTTCCTTGCTCACTGCGCGCAAATGCAAAGACGCATCACTGCTGCGGTCGGCAAGCTGCTGGATGTAATCGGGCATCAAGGGACACTCAACATCGTAGTGAAGCGATCGCGTCGTCGGGTCAAACGACAGCGGATAGAGCTTGCAGCCAAACGGTTTGGCATCACCAATGGAACACCCCTGTGAACCCAGATGCTGGCAGTTGCCCTCGATACAGACACTACCCAGAGTTTTCTTTTCACTGCGCGTGAGCGTGACTTCAAGCGAGGGATAACCCGGCTCGACATGGCAGCAGCGACGACAGTCAGCACAGCGATCAAACAGCACGAATCAATCCGCCCCTGCAATTTATAAAAGTTTAGAAAAAAACTTGCGGATGTATGTGAATAAACATTAAGGCTGAGGGCATTTCATCATCACTGTTCGAGCACGATGACATGCACGCGATAGGGACCATGCGCACCGAGCACGATGGTCTGTTCGATATCACCAGTGCGTGATGGACCCGAAATGAAATTGATGGCGCGAGGCAGTTCACCCAGCTCGGCACGCGCCAATGCAAAGCCATCCTCCATATGCGCAACAATGCGATGCGCTGGAACAATGGCGATATGCGTTTCCGGTAACAGGCTGGTCGTTGCCGGCGACTGTGGTCCGGAGGCCATCATCAGCGTGCCGGTCTCGGCGATGGCCGCAAACACGCCTGTCACACCGATGGCGTCGCTGTCATTGGCCGCACCAGCGCGCATGGCCATGCCTACAGCAGCCCAGTCAAGATGCATGAGCGACGGCCACACCGCACCCAAGGGTGCAAGCGGGGCAGCCGCTTGGCCTTCCTGCCACTTGTCGGCCATCTGACCCAAGAGACCGAGTCCGCGCAGATAGCGCGCCACCGCCTCTGGCACCTGCGCGATACTGCCAACCCGCTCAACACTGGTATTCAGGGCCAGCGCACAGTCGATGAAGCGCTGGATCAGTCCCGGCTGATCGACAGCCAGCGTCGGCAACGGGCCACGCGGATGGCTACGCAACAGCAGGTCGCGCTGCGCCAGCTCCCCCGCAACCACTCGCTTGCCACGCCCCTGGGCCTGACGAATACGCATCAGGATCGCCGCACGCGCGGCATCCGAGCTCGCCGCCAAGCCAGTAACCTGGCTTGCATCCGACTGCAGATCCATCTTCGATTCGGGCGACTTCATACGCTACGGGTTCTCGGCGGCTTCGGTGTCAACAATCGCTCATTCGATAGCCTTGACGATGTCTTCGATCACCTTCTTGGCATCGCCGAAAACCATCATGGTGCGATCCATGTAGAACAGCGGATTATCCAGGCCGGCGTAACCCGATGCCATGGAACGCTTGTTGACCAGCACGGTACGCGCCTTGTGCACGTCCAGAATCGGCATGCCGTAGATCGGACTGCCCTTCTCATGCGCCAGCGGGTTCACCACGTCGTTGGCACCCAGTACCAGCACCACATCGGTGTTGCCGAACTCACTGTTGATGTCTTCCATTTCAAACACCTGGTCGTACGGCACCTCGGCCTCGGCCAGCAACACGTTCATATGACCCGGCATGCGACCGGCCACCGGATGGATGGCATAGCGCACACTTACACCCTTGGCGGTCAGCTTGGCCGCCATTTCCTTGACCGCGTGCTGGGCACGCGCCACTGCCAGTCCATAGCCGGGCACGATGATCACGCTCTCGGCATTGGCCATCATGAAGGCGGCGTCATCGGCCGAACCGGATTTCACCGGCTTCTCGCCCGCACCCTGTGCCGCAGCACCTTCAGCGGCACCGAAGCCACCCAGGATGACGCTGAAGAACGAGCGGTTCATGGCCTTGCACATGATGTAGGACAGGATCGCGCCGCTCGAGCCCACCAGCGAACCGGCAATGATCAGCATGGTGTTATTCAGCGAGAATCCGATGCCGGCAGCAGCCCAGCCGGAATAGCTGTTGAGCATGGAGATCACCACCGGCATGTCGGCACCGCCGATGGGGATGATGATCAGCACACCGAGAACAAAGGCAATAGCCATCATGATCAGGAACGGCATCCAGGCCTGATCCTGCGACAGAAAGAACATGCAGCCAAAGCCCACCATCACCAGGGCCAGCACCAGATTGAGCAGATGCTGCGCAGGAAACACCACTGGCGCGCTGGAGAACAGACGGAATTTCTTGCCCAGGCCAGCCAATTTGCCAAACGCGATGATGCTGCCGGAGAAGGTGATCGCACCGACAAAGGTACCGATGAACAGCTCCAGACGGTTGCCGGCCGGCATCGGCGGGGTCATGCCAAAGGCGGCCGGATTGTTCACCACCGCCACCGCAATCAGCACCGCGGCCAGACCTACCAGCGAGTGCATCGCTGCCACCAGTTCCGGCATCTGCGTCATCTCGACCTTACGCGACACATAGGCACCAATGGCACCGCCAATCAGCATCGCCAGCAGGATGAGATCAATACGCCCCTGCGCCACCACCGCCAAGGTGGTGAGCACCGCGATGGTCATGCCGGCGATGCCGAAGGCATTGCCGCGACGGGCGGTTTCAGGATGGGACAGGCCCTTGAGCGCGAGAATGAAGCAGACGCTGGCGACCAGGTACCACAGGGCAACGAGATTGGCTGTCATGGCTGTTTTCCTCAGGCGCCGTGCTTGGCATCAGGAGCGGACTTGGGTGCTTTCTTGCGGAACATCTCCAGCATGCGCTGCGTCACCAGAAAACCGCCCGCCACATTGATGGCGGCCAGACCCACGGCCAGCGCCCCCATGATGGAGCCGAGATCAATTTCGGCCGGCCCGGCGGCCAGAATCGCACCCACGATGATCACACTGGAGATGGCATTGGTCACGCTCATCAGCGGCGTATGCAGCGCCGGAGTGACGTTCCAGATCACGTGATAGCCGACGAAGATCGCCAGCACAAAGACAATCAGGTTGGTAATGGTCGGATCAACAATGCCGGTCATGATTCGGACTCTCGATTTTCGCTCTGGGTTAAATGGAATCGGGGCAAATAAAACAGATGCCACCGCGATCAGCGGCCTTGCACCTGGCCAGCGTGCGTCAACAGGCAGGCGGCGACAATTTCGTCTTCACGGTTGATCTGGAACACGCCGTCCTTGTCGAACACCAATTTGAGGAAATCCAGCACGTTGCGGGCGAACAGCGCCGAAGCGTCGGCTGCCACCATGGCCGGATAGTTGGTGTGTCCCACCAGGGTGACACCGTGCTT
>CAIPUP010000277.1 GCA_903868285.1 uncultured beta proteobacterium | reverse complement strand
CACCCGCTCATGCACCTCGGCACGCAAGGCACGCGGGATCACCGGATCGGGGCCGGGTGCGGCGAGGTCGTACAGGTCGTAGCGCAGCTCGCGCGCAATCTCGATCACATCGCGAAAGCCGGCGGTGGTGATGAGGCCGGTGCAGGCGCCCTTGCGCTCGATCACCAGATTGGTGACCGCCGTGGTGGCACCGGACACCACCTCGCTCAGTTGCGACAGCGCGATGCCGTGCTGCTGCAGCATGCGCTGCAAACCGGCGCGGATGGGACCGACCACATCATCATGGTCGCTCAGCACCTTGGCGGTATGAATGCGCCCGTCACTGCCCAGCAGCACCAGATCGGTGAAGGTGCCACCGATGTCAAAAGCAAAGCGATAGCGCAACGCGTTCAATCTTTCACCTTGGCCAGCTTGATGCCGCGATCAAAACCCTTCTCGAACTTGCCGTACTCGAACACATCGGAAGGAATCTGGAAGTAGGGCTGCTGCGCACGTGCCTCTTCGGTGGTGGTGTGCATGCTGGTGGCACCAAAGGGACAGGTCTGGGTGCACATCTCGCAGCCGATGCAATTGGCATGCAGGGTGCCAACCTTGCCCGGCGCCTGCACCAGTGCATCGTAAAAGCAGGTCTGGATGCAGATAGTGCACTTGGGGTTCTTGCAGGCATCCACCGTCACTTCGCTGTGCATGCGCGGCTTCTTGAACTGATCGCCGTAATCCTTGACCGAACGCTTGGAGGCAATGCCCAGCATCGATTCGACATTGGGGTAGCCATGCTGGTCCATGAACTCTTCCAGGCCCGAGATGATGTGCGGCAGGTACTTGATGCCCTTGAGCATCAGGATCGAGCCGATCTGCACCACCGGCGCACCGGTCATGATGAACTCCACCACATCGCGATGATCGTAGATGCCGTTGGAGCCACTCACCGGCATGCCCAGCTCGGTGAAGATGCGATTGACCCAACGCAGCGACAAGGGCTTGGCCCAGGTGCCACCGATACCGGCCGGGCCGCCCAGGCGCGGCTGTCCGGTTTCGATATCGACCGAAAAGCCGGTGTAGCGGTTGGTGGCGGTCACCGCAGCAGCACCGGCCTCTTTCACCGCGCGCGCCACATCCAGCACCCGCGACTGATCCGGTGTGAGCTTGACCATGACCGGAATCTTCACCGCCTCGACTACCCGCGCCGTGACCTCGCGCGCCACCTCCGGCTCCTGACCGATCATGGAGCCGCCATGCACCCCGGGCATCATGGCCGGATGCGGACAACCGAAGTTCAACTCCACCATCGGCAAGCCGGCATCCTCGATGGTGCGGCAGATATCAATCCAGCTCTGCACCGTCTTGCCACCGGCACTGCCAATCAGGTGCGAGCCCTGGTCAGCGGCGTATTTGCGCAGCTCGATCAGATGCGGCAACCATTCCCGAAAGCCAGTGCTGGAGTAACCCGAGCGGCTGTAGAACACGAAGTTCTTGTTGACCTTGCCTTTGATCAGCTCGTTCTTCTCGTTCAGGATGGCGTACTTCGAGTTCTGCGTCAGACGCGCCATGTCCTCGATGTCGGTCAGGGTCTTGACGATCATGCCGGCGGCACCAGCATCGACGCACTCCTTGATCACCTCCGGACTGTTGGTAGTCTCGAGCGAGGCGATGATGATCGGGTGCTTGAACTTGATGCCGCAGAATTCCAGGGATAAATCAGCCATTTGTCGCCTCCGGTGATAGTGAAACTACTATAAGTTATTGAAAATAAAAGGTTTTTTAAATATCGACTGTTGGTGTACGAACAGTGTGGTGAAAAAAACGAGCACTTGCCCCGAGACGTGAAGCTGCCTCGCATTTAACCATCTCAGTTGCCCACCTCAGTTACCCACCTCAGTTACTCACCTGAGTTACCCACCTCAGTTACCCATCCGCCCCGGCAACCATGTCGCCAGTCCCGGCCAGTACCAGATGATGACCAGCATCAGCAGCATGATGAAAAAGTACGGCAATGCGGCGCGACTGACAAAACCGATATCGCGTTTGAGCGCGTTTTGCAGCACGAAAAGATTGAAGCCTACCGGCGGCGTGATCTGTCCCATCTCCACCACAATGACAATGAAAATACCGAGCCACAGTGGATCAATGCCCACGGCATTGGTCATGGGCAGTACCACCGCCATGGTCAGCAGCACCATCGATATGCCATCAAGCAGGCAACCCAGAATGATGTAGAGCACGGTCAGCGCGATCAGCAATTCACCCTGCCCCAAGCCCAGCTTGCCGACCCATTCGGCCAGCATGCGCGGCACGCCGGAAAAGCCCATGGCCAGACCGAGAAAGGACGCACCGGCAATGATCAGCATGATCATGGTGGTGGTGCGCATGGCGCCAATCACGGTGCGCCTGAAAAAAGCCCAGCTCACCCCGCCCTGGAACGCAGCCAGGATAAAAGCACCAACCACACCGATGGTGGCCGATTCGGTGGCGGTGGCGATGCCGGCATAGATCGATCCCAGCACGGCTGCAATCAGCAACAGTACCGGCAGCAGCGCCAGCGAGGCGCGCAATTTGCCGACCAATGACATGCGCAGATCGTCCGAGGGAATCTGCGAAGGATGCAGCAGCGCCCAAATACCGTTGTAGAGCATGAACAGACCGCCCAGCACCAGTCCGGGCATAACACCGGCGGCAAACAGTTTGTTGATCGACACATCGGCCGACACCGCATACACGATCATGATGATCGAAGGCGGAATCAGCAGCCCGAGCGTGCCGGCACCAGCCAGCGACCCGACCATCATGTTCTCCGGATAGCCGCGTTTTTGCAGCTCCGGGATGGTGATCTTGCCGACCGTGGCACAGGTCGCGGCCGACGAACCGGAGATGGCGGCAAACACCATCGAGGCCGCCACATTCACCTGCAGCAGACGACCGGGCAGCGGCGACATCCAGGGCGCCAGGCCGCGAAACATGTATTCGGAGATACGCGAACGAAACAACACTTCGCCCATCCAGATAAATAGCGGCAAGGCAGTCAAGGTCCAGGCGGTGACCGAACCGAACACCGTGGTCGCCATGGCGTCCCCGGGCAGTCGGGTGGAGAACAGCAGCATGGCCAGCAGCGCGGTGCCGGTCAGGGCAAGGCCGATCCATACCCCGAGCGCCAGCAGCCCGAGCAGCGCGCCGATGATGATCAAGGCATACAGGCCGGAGAGCTCAGCGGTCGGCACTGAATTCCTCCGTATCACCCGGGCCGGGCATCGCCCCGCCCGCCGCCATCAGCGGGAACAGCTCCAGCAGCGCCAGCGCGAACGCCACTGCACCCCAGGCCATGGCACCCTGCGGCAACCACATCGGCAGGGCAATCAGACCCGAGCTCAGTTCGTTCATGACCCAGGAATCCCAGGCCATGCGCAGCATGTACCAGGCAATCCACAAGGCCATCGCGCTGCCGATACCCAGGGCCAGCCATTCCATCGCCCGCCGCGCACGCGGCGCAAGGCGGTCTGCCACCAGCGTGACGCGAATATGATCACCGGAGCGCAGCGCATCGGCCAGACCGAGAAAAGCCGATGCGCCCATGCAATAGCCGGCAAATTCATCCGCCGAGCGCGGCACATAGGGAAACAGCTGTCCGCCCAGCTGATACAGCACCAGCAACGCCACCGCCACAAAGCAGCAGGCTGCCAGCAGGGTGGTCAAGGCATAGAAGCTGTCCAGCGCACGTCGCATCGTGTGCAGCCTCGGCTAGCGCCGGAACGCATCCACCAGCGACTTGCCGTCGGCACCGGCGGTGGCCAGCCACTCATCCACCATCTGGCGACCGATGGCCGACAGCTCGCCCGCCAGTTTGGCTCCCGGCGCTGCCACCTTCATGCCATTGCTGGCCAGCGTCTGCTTGGTCGATTCTGCAGTGCGCACACTGGAGGCCCAGCCGGCTTCCTCGGCCTTGCGTGCCTCGGCCAGCAACTGGCCCTGCAGCGCCTTGTCCAGGCCATTGAAGGCGGCCTTGTTGGCGATGATCATGTTCTTGGGCAACCAGGCCTGTACGTCGTAGAAAAACTTCACCGACTCCCAGGCCTTGTAATCCACACCCGACTGGGCTGAAGACACCAGCGAATTGATACGCCCGGTAGCCAGTGCCTGGGCCACTTCGGCCGCCTGAATGGTGACTGGCCGGGCCTTGAACAACTCACCCATGCGCGCGGTCTGCTTGTCATAGGCGCGCCAGTTCAGACCGTTCATATCAGCCACCGCATTCACTTCCTTGGGCACGAACAGGCCCTGCGGCGGCCACGGCACGGCGTACATCAGCATCAGGCCCTGCGCATCCAGCAATTTCTCGATATAGGGGCGCTGCACCGACCAGAGCTTTTTGGCCGAGTCATAGCTATTGGCCAGAAACGGCAAACCATCAGCGCCGTACAGCGCGTTCTCGTTCACCAGGGTCACCATCAGCACTTCACCGATGGGCACCTGACCCTGCTGTACCGCACGCTTGATCTCAGGCATCTTGTACAGCGAAGCGCCCGGATGCACCTTGATCGCCAGCTTGCCGCCACTGGCCTTACCGACTGCCTCGGCAAAGGCGACATTGTTCACGGTATGAAAATTGGTCGGCGCATAACCCGTCGGCATGTCCCAGCCCTGTGCCTGCGCCAGCAGCGGCAGGCACAAAGCAGTGACCAGCGCGGTGACCAGCGCGACGACCCACGCAGCCAGCCGTTGCAGTCCAAGGTGCAGAAACCGTTGCAGCGATATTTGCAGCGCGCGATCGACGCGAACCCTCTGATGCATGCTTGTCATCTTGACTCTCCTGATGTGGGGTTGTTAAGCAAAACGGATTGCCGGTGGCGTGCGTCGTTGAGGCTGGTCACAGCGCGTGTTTTGGGTAATTTTCGCAACGGCCGGTCGGCACCGAGTGCCCGGCCACCCGGTCGCAACGAGGTGCGACCGCGCTCGTTGTTGCCCTCGACCAGACGGCCCAGCAGATCCATGAACTGCACGCGCTCGGCAGCACTGAGCGGTGCCAGCAAGCGCGCCTGCGACTGCTGCATGTCGGCCTGATAGCGGCGCACGAACTCCTCGCCCTCGGGGGTCACCAGACACAGCTTGCGACGACGATTGGCCGGGTCGACCACGCGGGTG
>CAIPUP010000276.1 GCA_903868285.1 uncultured beta proteobacterium | reverse complement strand
GGTTTATGAATTCTGCGTTTTCGACTTGACGTACACGTCAACCTGCTGATTCTATGCCGCACACCTCGTGCACCGTACTGGGCCGACAAAATCCCGCAGATCGATTGATAAATAGTACGACCGTGCTTTTATTATAGGTCGGACTTCTCGGCAAGCGCGGTCTCACCCTCAACCTTCAGTTAGGCCTGGCGTGCACCACCCGCTGCGGAAAAGGGATCTCGACGCGGTGCTCGCGCAGTAAACGCAAGATGTCCAGGTTAACCAGGGAGCGCAGGTTAAGCGTGCCATTTTCCGGGTCGGCAATCCAGTAACCCACGGTAAATTCGAGGCCATCGGTGCCAAAGGCCGACAAGGCAACCGCAGGCGCTGGTTCACGCAGCACGCGTTGCTGGTTCAAAGCGGCCTGTTCCAGCAATCGCATGACCAGGGGCACATCGCTGTCGTAGGCCACCGAGACCACGGTGGATTGCCACACCCGCGCATCGGCCAGCGACAGGTTCTCAACCCGGCTGGTGATCAGCAGCTCATTGGGCACGATGGATTCACGGCCTGTGAGCGAGCGGATCACGGCATAGCGGGCATTGATCTGGGTGATGCGCCCCTCAAAATTGTCCACTCGAACGTTGTCGCCGATGCGCATGCTGCGTTCGGCCAAAATCACAAAGCCGCTGATGTAGTTGGCGGCCAGCTTTTGCAGGCCAAAGCCCAGACCGACACCAATCGCGCCGCCCAAAACCGACAGAGCTGTGAGGTCAATGCCAACCGACGCCAGCGCAATCAAAAGCCCGACAAACAACAACAGGGCCCGGGTGGCATTGCTGACCGCCATGCGAAGCGACAGTTCACCGCCGGTGGCCGAACGCAACAGCCGCGTCTCGATCGCCGAGGCAATCCAGAGGGCGACGATCAGCACCAGACCGGCGGTCAGGCTGCCCTCGATCAGTGTGCGCACCGACAGGCGCGAGTCACCCACCATCCAGGTGATCTGGTCCAACTCTTCCAACACCAGCGGCAACAGACCGCTGACCCACAGCACCATGACGATCCAGGCGACCCAGGAAATACTGCGTTCAAGGGCTCGCACCAGCGGTGTCTCCCTCAAGGTGGCCTGGAGCAATTTGACGCCCAGCCTGATCACCAGCAGTGACAAAAGCACAGGGATGGCGATCTTGAACACGGTCAGCGGCACCCAGTGCGCCACGATGGCGCGCGCCGTCAGGCTAAGGCACAGCAGCAGAATGGGGAAAAGCACCCCGTCAATGATGCGCTCGCCAAACAGGATCGACTGGCGATCAACCTGAATTGTTCTCCGACCCAGGAGCCAAGCCAACAGCCAGGCCAGCAACGCACTGGCTGCCAACGCGACCAGCTCCGTGACAGCAGCCGGGTGCATCAGAGCCTGCAACCAGCTTTCGATGTCTGTGATCGGCGCCTCAGACATCGGCCAGCACCCGGATGTGAGCTTCCACACTGCGGCCGAGCGCGCTCAGGTTGTAGCCGCCCTCCAGGCAGGAGACGATGCGCCCTTTGGCATGGCGCCGGGCCACATCCTTGATGCGCTGCGTGATCCAGGCGTAATCCTGTTCGATCAGGCCGAGTTGGCCGAGGTCGTCCTCACGGTGCGCATCAAATCCGGCGCTGATGAAAATCATCTCGGGCGCGAAGGCTTCCAGCCGCGGCATCCAGGCCTGCTCGATCAGTTCGCGCAACTGCGGGCCCCGGGTGTAGGCTGGCACCGGCAAGTTGACCAGGTTACCGGCCGTGGAGCGACTGCCGCCCTCCGGGTAGAACGGGTGTTGGAAGAAGCTGACCATCAGAATGCGCTCGTCACCGGCCACGATGTCCTCAGTGCCATTGCCATGGTGCACGTCAAAGTCGACAATCGCCACCCTTTGCAGCCCGTGCCGCTGCAGGGCG
>CAIPUP010000275.1 GCA_903868285.1 uncultured beta proteobacterium | reverse complement strand
GCCGGGGCTGCAACTGCGCGAGGGCCGGCATCCGGTGGTGGAGGCGCAGATCGCGGCACTGGGCAAGCCCTTCATTGCCAACGACACCCAGCTCTCGGCCAGCCGCCGCATGCTGCTGATCACCGGCCCGAACATGGGCGGTAAGTCGACCTATATGCGGCAGGTGGCGCTGATCGTGCTGCTGGCGCATTGCGGCAGTTTTGTACCGGCAGCCGCCCTCGCACTGGGGCCGATCGACCAGATCTTCACCCGCATCGGCGCCTCGGACGACCTCGCCGGCGGACGCTCGACCTTCATGGTGGAGATGACCGAATCGGCCAACATTCTGCACAACGCCGGCGCACACAGCCTGGTGCTGATGGATGAGGTCGGTCGCGGCACCTCGACCTTCGATGGCCTGTCGCTGGCCTGGGCCATCGCCCGGCATCTGGTGGAGAAGAACCAGGCGCTGTCACTGTTTGCCACGCATTACTTCGAGCTAACCCGGCTGGCACAGGAGTACCGCGAGGTGGCCAACGTGCATCTGGATGCGGTCGAGCACAAGGACAGCATCGTGTTTCTGCATCACGTCGAAGAAGGACCGGCGTCACAGAGCTACGGCTTGCAGGTGGCCAGCCTGGCGGGGGTACCGCGCCCGGTGATTCGCAGCGCCCAGCGCATCCTGCAACAACTGGAGGAGGCCAGCCTGCAACAGCAAAACGGCGGTCAGGCCGATCTGTTTGCGGCGGGTAATGCAGGCTATGCGGGTAATGCCGGCAGCACCGACAACACCAGCGCAGCGCCGCCGCAGGTCAGCAACGACGTCGTCAACAACGTCGCCAATACCGCTCTGCGTGATGCCATCGACAGCCTGCAGCCGGATGCCATGTCGCCCCGGGAAGCATTAGAATTTCTTTATAAAATCAAGGACTTATGAAAATTTCTCGACGCCATGCCGGCCTTGCCGGCAGTTTGCTGGGCTTACTCTGCATCGGTCTGATTGCCGGTTGCAACGCCGTCCAGCCCGGCACCAGCACGTCGGGCTGGAGCTTCGCCGCATTCGGCGATACGCCCTACAGCCCGACCGAAGACCAGGCGCTGGAGCGCATGATTGCGCAGCTCAATCGCGAGCCGCTGCCGTTCGTGCTGCATGTGGGCGACTTCAAGGGCGGGGTCGAGCCCTGCTCCGATGCGCTGCTCAAAGAGCGGGTAGCGCAGCTCAATCGCATCCGGCATGCAGTGATTTTTGTCCCCGGTGATAACGAATGGACCGACTGTCATCGCCCAGCTGCCGGTGGCCACGATCCGCTCGAGCGCCTGGCCTTTCTGCGCGCGATCACCGCCGCGGGCGATCGCAGTCTGGGCGGTGCGCCGATTGCATTGCAACGCCAGCCCGACAGCCAGCCTCAGCATGCGGCCTATCGCGAACATGTGCGCTTTGAACACCAGGGTGTGATGTTCGTCGGCCTCAACGTCACCGGCAGCAACAACAACCTCGGCCGCACCGCCGCGATGGACGCGGAATACCGTCAGCGCATGGCTGCGGTCAGCGACTGGGTCGAGGCCTCAACCACGCTGGCCATGGCCGAACCGGTGCAGGCGCTGGTGCTGTTCTTCCAGGCCGACATCAACATCGACGGCCGCTACCCGCCGCGCCCCAACAAACCGGATGGCTATGCCGAGTTCCGCGCTTTGCTGGCGCGCACCGCGCAACGATTGAACAAGCCGCTGCTGCTGGTCCATGGCGACAGCCATGACTATTACTTCGATCAGCCGCTGCGTGATGCCAAGGGCGTGGTGGTGCCACAGCTCACACGCCTGGAAGTCCCCGGCTCACCGCGCACCGAATGGGTCAAGGTGCGCGCTGGCGCCGGCAAGGACGCAAAAACGTTCTGGCAAGCCACGCCGTTCCGGGCGCCAGACTAGCTGCACAACAACAACAAACTAAACATCAATAACTGAGGAAAGTCGACATGCCACAACACGCTACAGCATCACAAACCAAGCCATACCAGCGGGCCGCACAGCGATGCAGCGCCGGATTGAAACTGCTATCCCTGCTGGCGCTGGGGGTCACCACGCTGGGGGCCGCCGCGCACGCGCAGGCTCAGAGCCCGGCCGCAACCGCGAGCAACCCCAGCAGCTTCCCCAATCACAGCGTGCGCATCGTGGTCGGCTTTCCTTCGGGCAGCCTGCTGGATGTGCTGGCACGCGCCATCGGTGACGAGTTGCGCAAGCCCTGGGGCCAGGCCGTGGTGGTCGAGAACCGCGCCGGCGCCGATTCCATCATTGCGTCAGAGACGGTAGCCAAGTCGCCGGCCGATGGCCACACCCTGTTTCTCGCAACGCTGGGGGCGCTCGGCCTCAATCCGCATCTGTATCGCAAATTGCCCTACGACCCGGCCAAGGACTTTGCCGGGGTGTCCTTTGTCGCCGACAGCCCGTTCGGGCTGGGCGTGAATGTCGATCTGCCAGTCAAGAACGTGCAGGAACTGATCGCCATGGCCAAGGCCAGCCCGGGCAAGCTCAATTACGCCTCGGGCGCGAGCTTCGCCCAGATGGTGGGTGAAGCCTTCAAGCGCGCCGCAGCGGTCGACATCGCACACATCCCCTACAAGGGCGTGCAACCCGCGGTGACCGATCTGATTGCCGGACGGGCGCAGGTGATCTTTGGCGATGTGCCCAGCCTGATGCCTTCGTACAAGGGCGGCAAGATGCGCCTGATCGGCGTCACCGGCAACCGTCGCTCGGTGATTGCGCCGGAGGTGCCGACGATTGCCGAGTCCGGCCTCAGCGGCTATGACTACGCCACCTGGTATGCCTTTGTTGCACCCGCTGCCACGCCCAAGCCGCTGCTGGAAAAACTCAGCGCCGACATCACCGCAACCCTCAACGGCAATGAAATGAAACAGCGGTTTCTCAGCCTCGGCCTGGAGCCGCGACCATCACGTCCTGAGGTGGTGGATCAGCTGATCCGCAGCGAAATCACCCGCTGGGGTCCGGTGGTGCGCGGCGCGGGAATACAGGCGCAGTAGCGAACCGGCGGACTGACCGGAGGCAGACCGGGCGCAGACCGCCCGCTCAATCCGCCGCGTACTGCTGCAAGGCTTTCAGCGGCACATAGCGCAGCACGTTCTCGTGCGTGGCCTCGAGCACCACATCCGGCGCCATGCCGGCCTTGAGGGCCTCGACAAAGCGCAGTACATGCAGGCACCAGCGCTCGCCCGGCTGCACGCCACGAAAGCGCATCTCCGGGCGCGGCGTGGAGAGATCGTTTCCACGCTGGCGGCTGAACTCGAGGAACTCGTCGGTGGCGCGTATGCACACCAGATGCGCCACGCCCTCGCTATCGTTCGT
>CAIPUP010000274.1 GCA_903868285.1 uncultured beta proteobacterium | reverse complement strand
CGCGAGGTGATTGCGCCAGTGACGGCCGGCATTGTCATCATCATCATCGTGTTTCTGCCATTGCTCAGTTTGCAGGGACTGGAGGGCAAGTTATTCACGCCAGTGGCGTTGACCATCGTGTTCGCACTGGCAGCATCATTGCTGCTGGCGTTGACCGTGGTGCCGGTGCTGGCATCGTTTTTTCTGCGTGCGCCAGCGGTGAAGACTGCATCGAATGGCTTGCATGAACGCAGTAACGAATCCCCGCACGAATCCCCGCACGAACCCGCGCTGGTACGGCGGGCGCAGGCGCTGTATGCGCCCCTGCTGGCGGCGTCATTGGCGCATCCGCGGCGGGTGGTGATCGGTGCCACGATGGCATTGCTGCTGGCGCTCGGGGTCTATTCGCAGATCGGCAAAACCTTCATGCCGGTGATGGACGAGGGCGACATCATCGTGCAGCTGGAGCGCCTGCCATCGATCAGTCTGCAGGCGGCGGCCGATGCCGACTTGGCTCTGCAGCGGGCAATACTGGAGCGTGTGCCGGAGGTGCGCGACATCGTCGCCCGCCTGGGCAGCGATGAAATAGGACTCGATCCGATGGGGCTGAACCAGACCGATACCTTTCTGGTGCTCAAGCCGATAGCGCAATGGCGGCGGCCCGACAAGGCCTGGGTCAGTGATCGTCTGCGCGAAGTGCTGGCAGAGTTTCCCGGCACCGCCTACACCTTTTCGCAGCCCATCGAGATGCGGGTGGCGGAGATGGTGGTCGGTGTGCGCGGTGATCTGGCGCTGAAGATCTATGGCCATGATCTGGATCAGCTCAACGGGCTGGCAGCAAAGATGGCCGAGGTGTTGCGCAGTCTGAAAGGCGCCGAGGATGTGTTCACGCTGAAAAACGAAGGCGTGCAGTATTTCCGCGTTGCTATCGATCGCCTGGCGGCGGGTCGACTGGGTTTGCAGGTGGATGACATCGCCGATGCGCTGCGGGCCCAGGTCGAGGGCCAGCTGGCTGGCTTGGTGCTGGAGCCGGGGCGACGTACCCAGCTGCTGTTGCGTGGCGATGCCTCGCTGCGTGAATCGCCAGCGCTGTTCTCGGCCATCACGCTCAGCCTGCCTGAGCCCGCGGTCGGTGGCAGCCTTGGTGGCAGCCTCGGTGGCAGCCTCGGTAGCAGCGGCGCGCGCAGTGTGCCCCTGGCCAGTGTGGCGCGGCTGGAGCGGGTGGAGGGCCCTGTGAAAATCGATCGCGAAAATGCCCAGCGCTATGTGGTGGTGCAGGCCAATGTGCGTGACCGCGATCTGGTCGGCTTTGTGGAGGAGGCGCGGGCAGCGGTTGCCTCGGCTGTGCCCTTGCCGCAGGGCGTGCGCCTGGGCTGGGGTGGTCAGTTCGAGAACCAGCAGCGTGCCGCAGCGCGTCTGGCGCTGGTGGTGCCGGTGGCGCTGGCGCTGATCTTTTTACTGCTGTTTGCGACTTTCGGCAGCCTGCGCCAGGCGGTGATGGTGTTCGCCAATATTCCATTTGCCATGGTTGGCGGTGTGTTCGCGCTGGCGCTGTCGGGTGAATATCTGTCGGTGCCGGCCTCGGTCGGATTCATCGCTCTGCTGGGCATTGCCGTGCTCAATGGTGTGGTGATGATTACCCACTTCAACCAGTTGCAGGCCGCCGGTTTACCCATGCAGCAGGTGGTGACCGAAGGCGCGATGCGTCGGCTGCGTCCGGTATTGATGACCGCCGGTATTGCCGCCTTCGGGCTGGTGCCGCTGCTGTTTGCCAGCGGACCCGGCTCGGAGATTCAGCGACCGCTGGCCATCGTGGTCATTGGTGGCTTGCTGTCCTCGACCTTTCTCACCTTGGTGATGCTGCCCATCCTGTATCGACGCTACGGTCAGGCGGGTCCGGTGTCGACGTCCTTGCCCACATCGGGAGCCGCATCATGAATTCTTCCTGCAGCCTGTTGGTGCTGGTGTTTGCACGCAGCCTGGAAGACCGTCTGGCCGATTGGTTGTTGCGCTGGAGCGCGCAGCAGCCCGGGGTGTTGCAGGGGCAGATGCTGTTGTCGGCAGTCGATGGCCTGTCGCCGCGTGAGCCGCAAACAGTGCTGGAGCGGGTGCGCGGACGGCATGCCTTGCTGCGCATGGAGCTGGTGCTGCACAGCGCAGTGGTGAATGCACTGTTGCAGGCACTGTCGCAAGCCTTTGCCGGGGCCGACATCGAATGGCGCTTGAGTGATTTGCAGCGGGCCGGAAGGCTTCCCGTCGAGGCGCTTGCGCCGATCATCGACAGCACCCACGCCGAGGGCTGAAAAATGATGCAAGTTATTGTTTTTATTGGTTTTTTTGTTCTCTCCTCGGGGCTGGTCTGGAGTCCGGTTGTGGCGCTTGCCGCTGAACGGTCCGGGTCCGGGACCTTAGCGTCGGCCGAAACACCGGCCATCGCCTATCCGCTCGACCTGCCGCCGTTGCGCGAGGTCGAGGCCATGTTGCGTGCGCATCCAGCCATTGCCGCCGGACGTGCCGGATTGCGCGCCGAGCAGGGCAACGCGCGGCGACTGGAGGCCGGCGCTGGCGAGTTCACCTTGCGCCTGGGTACGCAAAAGCGCCGCGAGACCACGTTGGGCAGCAATTGGAGTGAGTGGGATGTGGCCATGGACCGGCCGATCCGCAGCCACAGCAAGGCCGAGCTGGATGCGCGCATTGGCAAGCAGGGTGTGGTCGGGGCCGAGTTCGCCCTGGGCGATGCCATGCATGAGTCGGG
>CAIPUP010000273.1 GCA_903868285.1 uncultured beta proteobacterium | reverse complement strand
GCCAGAAACAGGACCGCAGCCAGCGACTGGCGCAACGACCAAGGCGCTGCACGGGCTGCCACAGATGTGACCACGCGGTTCGCCACGCAGTTCGCCATGCCCCGTGCCGCAGCCACATCAGCAGCGAGCGCGCACGCGCAGGGGTCTGCTGTTCGCTCACGCGGACAGTTCCTGATGCAGAAGATGCAGGCCAAAGCGGACCGAAGCGTTCATGGGCGGATAATGGCCGGGTTGGGTGCTGTTATGTGCTGAGTTGAGTGCTGAGATGTGCGCTGTGATGCGTGCTGTGATGCGTGCTGTGATGCGTGCTGACGTAACTGGGGAAAACCGCATGGTGCAGAGCGAAAAAACAGGCGTCGCTGATTTGGGCAATTGTAACCGCAGCACCCTGCTGAGCCACTCCGGCTTTGTCCGCCGCACCCTCGACGCGCATCCGGAAATGGCCTCGGAACTGGACGACTCGCCAGCGGCCACGCAAAGCGCGACCGTGCAATGCCCGGCGGCCTGGGACCGCGCCGCCATGAATCAGTTCGTGCGCCAGCATTGTCCGGATGACCACCCCGACCCCGAGTCCCGTCTGGCGCAAGTGCTGCGCTGGCTGCGGGCACGGGTCATGCTGCGCTGCTTTGCGCGCGATCTGCGCGGCCAGGCCAGCCTGGAGGAAGTCTGCCGCTGCATGAGCGCGCTGGCCGACTGCGCCATCAGCCACGGCCAGCAGTTGCTCGAGCGCCTGCTGCATGCCCAGTATGGCGAACCGATGTCCGAAGATGGTCTGCGGCCACAGCGAATGATCGTGCTGGGCATGGGCAAGCTCGGCGGGCTGGAACTCAATGTGTCGTCCGATATCGACCTGATTTTTGTCTATGCCGAGGACGGCCAGCTGCGTCGCGCCGATGGCTCCCCCGGCAGCCTGAGCAACCATGAGTTCTTCGCCCGCCTCGGCCGGCGACTGATCGCGCTGCTGGACCAGACCACGGCCGATGGCCGGGTGTTCCGGGTCGATATGCGCCTGCGGCCCTGGGGCGACCCCGGCCCATTGGCGATGAGTTTCGATGCGCTGGAGAACTATCTGGTCAGCCAGGGGCGTGAGTGGGAGCGTTACGCCTGGATCAAGGCGCGCGCCATCACCGGCCAGGCCAGCGACATGGCGGCACTGGAGGCCATCACCCGGCCGTTTGTATTTCGCAAATATCTCGACTACGGCGCCATCGCTGCCATGCGCGAATTGCATGCACAGATCCGCGCCGAAGTGGCGCGGCGCGAACTGGCCGAGCACGTCAAGCTCGGCCCGGGCGGCATCCGCGAAGTGGAATTCATCGCCCAGGCCTTTCAGCTGATCCGCGGCGGACGCGATGCAGCGCTGCGCATCCGTCCCACGCTGCAGGTATTGACGCAACTGGGCCAGCGCGATCTGCTGCCCGCTGACAGCCTGCGCGAGCTGGCCGAGGCCTATGACTTTCTGCGCCGGGTGGAGCACCGACTGCAATACGCAGAAGACGCCCAAACGCATGAACTGCCACAAGCCGCCGGCGCGCGCAAGCTGCTGGCTGCGAGCATGGGCTTTGCCAGCTGGAAGCTCTTCATGACAGCGCTGAATACGCATCGCGAACGGGTGTCACGCCATTTCGAGGCG
>CAIPUP010000272.1 GCA_903868285.1 uncultured beta proteobacterium | reverse complement strand
AGGCTCTCCAGCGTCAGGCCATGCCGGGCGATATTTTCGGTGTGATCGGCCTGCAGCCATAACACTGGCATGGCCAAGCTTGACCAGCAGGCGCGCAGCTCATCCTCGCGATACAGATCGGGCGAAGGTCGCCGATGGCCTGGGTCGGCCCGCAACTGCCAGCCGCCTTCCACCTGCTCCGACCAATGTTGGGCGACAAAGCGCAAGCGTTCTTGGCTGATGCGACTGCTCAGCTCGCGCACCCGCTCAACGATGCCATCCATGTCGGGATAGACCCGACGCTGCCCGGTTTTGGCGGCCTGATCCAGCCACTGGGTGTAATGCGCTGGCGCATGGCTTGCAGGGTAGGCGCGCAGGCCAAAGCCCTCCATGTTGATCAGCCGGCGCACCCGCTGCGGCCGTGCTGCGGCATACAGCATGACGATGTTGCCGCCGAGGGAATGTCCCAGCAGGTCAAAGGGCAGGGTCAGTTCGCCGCGCGCCACCAGGCTATCGACCAGGGCATCGATGTCGGCCAGATAGTCGTAATAGCCATACACGCCATTGCCTGACCAGTCGCTATGGCCAAATCCACGCAGATCACAGGCCAGCATGCTGGCGTAGGGGCTGCCCTGTTGACCCAAAGCGTCAACCAGAAAAGCAAACGAAGCCGAGCAATCCATCCAGCCGTGCACCATCAGCAGCGAGGGAGTACCAGCGTTACTGGCTTGCGGGTTGGTCCAGCGACGCACATTCAGTTGCAATCCACGCACAGCGTGGCGTTGGGTGATGCCTGCATCCATCATGAAACATCCGTCAGAACATGAAACGTTAATCAAGAATCGCAGCCGGGCCAGCTCGACAGACAGCACGCCGAGCGACTACCATTCGCAACGTGAAAACTTCCCGATCATCCACTAGTCCGCAGCTGCATGGACGCCTCGGCCTGGAACGGGCCGGTGGCGCCGGCGGCGATCTGCATGACGTTTACTTCCGCATTCGGCAAAACATACTCGATGGCGAGCTAAAGCCGGGAGAAATCATCAATCAGGTGCATGTTGCCCGGCAGCTTGGTGTCAGCCGCACACCCGTGCGCGAAGCCTTGCGCATGCTGCAGGCCGAAGGATTGATCGAAGCACAATTCCAGCATCGTATGCATGTCACCCGGGTAACACCGCAGGAAGTCGATGCGGTCTACGCCATGTGGATACTCAATCAATCACTGGCCATGGCACTGACTCTGCCACGCCACAGCGCTGCCGATCTGCGCCGTTTGAGCGCGTCACATCGCGCCATGCGCGCTTGCTGCCCGCCACAACAGGGACCGCAAGCGGGTTGGGAGCAACAGCACCGGCAATTCCATCAGCTACTGATCGCGCACGCCGGACCGGTGCTGGAGGCGGCCATCGAAAGTTGCTGGTCGCGCTCGGAGCGCGCCCGGCGCTCGCACTGGCACAGCACGGCCAGCGCCTGGCGCGAATCGGCAGCGGAACACCAGGCCTTGCTCAAAGCCTGTCGTGCTGGCGCAGTGCAAGAAGCGATTGCGCTGATGTGCCGGCAGCTGGCACGCGTGGCACTGGGGGTGATCGCCGACATTGATCCGGGCTACTCGCCACAGGCCATCACCGAGGCGTTGTGTCTGGCCATGGGCAGCATGGTCAGCCTGGGCGGCATGGGCGCCGGGAGCAAGGCCCGCAAGAACAACCCGGGCCTGCAGCTCATGCAGGAATTGCTCGCGGCGGTGCGTGCCTCACATCATGAAGGTCATATTGCCTAGCCAGGCATCGCGGT